>JAYUSZ010000461.1:0-45163 GCA_043755435.1 Bryobacterales bacterium
AGTTCTCGCCGCACAAGCACGCCGCATGTTGAAGGATCAACGAGCTCAAGGCCTGGCCACAGAATTCACTGGCAACGTGTTCGATTTCCGCCGGTTCGATCAAATCAGCTCTGTCGATCGCAGTCGCTTCCCCACCTTCACCAACGATTTGCGGCAAGCCATGTTCGAAGAACCAGTCCGTTTCATAACAGACCTGATCCGCAACAACGCATCAGTGCTCGACATGCTTTATGGCAAACACACCTTCGTCAATCCTGTGCTTGCCAAACATTACGCCATGCCCGAAATGAAAGCCAAGCCCGACGAATGGATCCGCGTGGACGACGCCACTCCATACGGCCGTGGAGGCTTGTTGTCCATGTCCGCGTTTCTTACACAGAATTCTCCGGGCTTACGCACCAGTCCAGTTAAGCGTGGTTATTGGGTAGCCCGTCGAGTTTTGGGTGAAGCCATTCCCCCTCCTCCGCCCTCGGTACCGGAACTTCCCGCCGACGAAGCCAAGTCAGAAAGGACCCTTCGCGAAGCCCTTGCCAAACATCGTGAAAACGCCGCCTGCGCCGGTTGCCATGCCCGCTTCGATTCGCTCGGCTTGGTCTTTGAAAATTACGGACCCATCGGCGAAGCACGCACCAAAGACCTTGCCGGTCGCCCTGTCGATACCAGCGCCGAATTCCCGCGCGGTGGCGGCCAAGGTAATGGATTGGAAGCCATGCAGAAGTACATTCGCGAAAATCGCGAGAAAGACTTCCTGGGCAACATTAGCCGCAAGCTCCTTTCCTACTCCTTGAGCCGCTCTTTGTTGCTTTCCGACGAGCCTCTCATCACCCGCATGGTCTCCCAATTGGAAGCCGATCGTTATAAAATAGGATCGCTGGTGGAAATAATTGTCACCAGTCCACAGTTCTTGAATAAACGGGGACCAGAACCCGCCTTGAAGCTTGCGCAGAACACTACGAAGGGGAAGTAAGATGATCAACCAAACAAAGAATACCAACCGCATATCGCGCCGTACTGTGTTGCGAGGCGCAGGCGTAACCATGGCTCTGCCTTGGCTTGAATCTCTCCCCATGTTTGCCGGTACTACGGCCAACCAATTCCCCAAACGCTTTGCAGTCATGTTCATGGGTTGCGGTATTAATGAGGATCATTGGAGCGCCACCGGTAACGGCGCTGATATGAAACTCTCCAAAACGCTGTCTGTGTTGGAGCCAATCAAGCACAAGATCAACGTCATCGACGGTCTGTTCGTCAAGGAAGCAACTGGCAAGGGAATCCACCCAGCACAAACCGGCAGCCTGCTCTCCGGATCCGCTATCCAAAAGGGTGCCATTATCAAAGCGGGCATTACCATTGACCAAATGCTGGCTAATCGCATCGGTCAGGATTCACCACAATCCAGCCTCGTGCTCGCTTGTGAGCAGCCCATGACGGGCTATCACGAAACCAATTTTTCCCTGGCTTACAGTTCGCACATTTCCTGGCAAACCCCCGATTCCCCAGTGCCCAACGAAGTGTATCCTTCGCTTGCGTTCGATAACCTGTTCGACAATCGCGGCAACCTGCGCAACATGAGCATTCTGGACCGCGTCAAGGATCGCGCCGAATCGCTCAGCAAGAAAATCAGTTCCACCGATAAGAGCAAGCTCGACGAATACTTGACCAGCGTGCGCGAAGTTGAAAAGCGCGTCGAAAGCATGCGCAAGACAAAGGACGTTGCCGACGATACCGCAAAGGCAAAAAACCGCCCAGCGTTGATGACCATGGAACGCCCAGCCAATGGCTTGCCGGAAGATCAGCGTGAGCACGCCCGGTTGATGTGCGACATCATTGCCATTGCCTTCCAAACCGACAAGACACGTGTTGCAAGTCTGCTGCTGTGCCGCGATCTTTCGGCGATGATCTATCCATGGCTAGGAGTGAAGGACGGCCACCACGGCGCTTCGCACGACAATCTGTCCGAAGGTTACGAGAAGATTTCCAGCTTCCACTTGAGCCAGCTTGCCTATCTGGCGCAGAAGTTGGACGCCATGCCAGAGGGTGAAGGGACAGTGCTCGATAACTCATGCCTGATGTGGCTGAGCAACATGTGGGCCGGCCGCAAGCACGACAATTTCCGATTGCCGCTAGTGCTCGCCGGTGGCTTGGGCGGGACGTTGAAGACAGGCCGTTCCATGGATTTCTATAAAGCAGGCCCAGAAAATCGCAAGATGTGCAGCCTGTATCTTTCGATCATGGATCGCATGGGCGTAAAGCTAGACAAGTTCGGCGATGCCGAAGCTCGGTTGGCGGATTTGTAGAATTTCTCAACGGTGCTCGGCCTGACCATCCTTGTACCAAGTTGGGACAAACTCACCTTGCTTTACGTTGATGTACAGTCCGAGTTGATATTCGTAAGTACCCGGTTTTGTTGTGAACAATTCGAGTTTCTTAAGATCGCACATGTCCTTCTTGGAATTCATTTTCATTTCAACTACTAACAGGTTGTTTGCTGCCCCTGTTTTGGTTCGATTGTGAACGATGATATCAGGAGAAATCCTATCAGTTTTCCTCCGCCACGAACACTCCCTAATCCCAAGGAGCTGTTTAGTATCTCTACCATGGCGATTGTATTCACAGTCAATGTTCAATCCGGAGAAACAATTCCCCAATTCCATTTGAACGGCGAGGCGATGAGCGACTGACCTCTCAACTCCTGCAGAGTAATCGAAAGGCGGGCTTTCAGCTTTTACCGCCTCAATCGCCCTATATATCGCTTCCTTTATTTCGTTGTCCTTCATTATCAACATTGTAATCCCACAATGCCTGGCAGAATCCTGGATAATGAATTTCAGACCGGTCAGCCAGAAACACTTGCAGAGACTAATGCCAACGAAAACTGTAATCCCAAAATTCAAGTCTGAGAAACAAGAAGCGGAATGGTGGGATGCCCATCCTGAGATTGTTACAGAACTCTTTCTTAAAGCAAAAAAGGAAGGGCGGATCAAAAGGTTGCCAGTAGTTCGGGGCATGACAAAGCCAGTGACCCTTAGAATCCCGGTCGCCGATATTCAAGTTGCCCAAGAAATTGCAGAACGGCGAGGTCTACCCTACCAGACATTTATTAAGGGACTGTTGCATCGTGCTTTAGAACAGGAACGCCAGGCAGGGTAATTCGCATTGCTAATACATCCATTCCAGTTTGCCCGAATCCAGGTCGTAGTAAGCCCCCAGAACCTTCAACCGGCCAGCCTCAACCAACTGGCGAAGAATCGGGGCTGAATTCCGTAAGTCTCGAACCACCTGGTCCACATTCGTATGAACAGCGTTATCCACCAGATCACCCGAAAGATTCCTGGCGCGCTTCACGGCGGGTTCCATCTGCTTCACCAATGCCGTAATGTGGCCCCCAGGATCTCCACCCGCAACTGCTGCTGAAACGGCTCCGCAACGCTTGTGCCCCATTACAATCACTAGCGGGACATTCAAATGCTCCGCTGCATATTCAATGCTCGCCAGTTCTGAATTTCCAGCCACATTGCCAGCCACCCGGATCACAAACAGGTCACCCAGACCTTTATCAAAAACCAGTTCCGGTGGAACACTGGAATCGGAACAGGTGAGGATGATTGCGTGAGGTGCCTGCGCCTTGGCCACTTCTTCCAAACGGCGACGGCTGTGGTGATCGTGATTGTAATCCGAATCAACGTGCCGCTCATTGCCTTTCTTCAATTCGTTAAGAGCTACTTCGGCAGTCACAACTGGCGGCCCCGACACTGTGAGGCGATGGGGTGCTGCGTGGAGTTCTGGTGCCGCGGTCGGCGATATGGATGCCGTGGTGCTATGTCCGTCCGCAGCCAAGGACGCCGTTTGTGGCATACCCTGAATCGGGATCACCCCTTGTGATGCCATGTAGGTAGCTGCTGGTACCAAGACGTATCCCGCTGGAAACCCTGCTCCGCCGGCAAAAACTTTGGGAACAGAAGCTGGAGCATGTTGAATAGCTGCCGGAGCGGCTGCGCGTCTCACCGGAGCCTTTGGCTTTGGTGCCGCGGCATGGACAACCGGCTTGGCTGGTGTTGTCCGCTTCGGTTCAATTGCTGGTTTCGCCTCCGCGTGTGCTACTGTGGGCTTCGCCTCGCCATGTCCTTTCGCTTCGGACTTAGGAGCTTCACCATGTCCCTTGGCTTCCGCTTTTGGCACCGCTCCATGTTCAGCCTTTGCTGCTGGTTTGGCCTCAACTTTCGCATCTTTCTTTTCGGCACCATGCGCCGCAGGTTTTGGATCTGATGCCCAAACCCTTGTACCTGTCATGCTTGCGAATATCGCTCCGAAGCAAATGAAATTCCTAATAGCGCGCATGGCAACCATCCTTTTGTGAACTTGTTATATAAAGTCCTCATCGGTTGCACGAACGTTCTGGTTAATAATTTCTGGTTTTAGTCGATCAACTCTAAGTGCAGCTTGGCACAGTACCCATCGGTCATACCGGCAATATATTCGCAAACCACTTGATGCCTCGGACGATTGTTGGCCTGCTCCCTGTACGGTTCTGGTAGGTGTCCTGGATTTTCAAGGTAGAACGCAAACAAATCGGCAATCCGCTTTACTGATAAGGCACGCTCTGCTGCCAAAGTCACGGAATGGTACACCCGCTTGCTCAAGAACGCTTTCAATTCTTTGTTCGTTGTTTCTGCCGGTTCACTGTATTTCGCCAGACGTGCCGGGAACAGCCTTACTTCTTCTACAGTTTCTACTCCTGCACCGGAAGCGGAATTGTGGGTCCCTTCCGCCAATCCGGATACCAGTAAATTGATCAACCGCCGCAGACACTCCAGAAACTGAATCCGTTCCACAGCCGCAGGGTATTGCATTTGGATCCGTTCCAGAATCTTTCCAAATTCACTCACGTGGTTAGCAATGTCTTCCAAACCGAACAACCCGGCACTGTAGGCATCATCCAAGTCGGCGGTGTTGTATGCCGTCTCATCGGCAAGGTCAATTAACTGGGCTTCCAGCGGTGGCCGTTGACCCGCCAGATATGGATCGATTTCTTTCACCTCGCCCAACTCAAAATCACGCGAGTGTTTCACCATTCCTTCGCGAACCTCAAACGTCAGGTTCAAACCGGGAAACATGGCATAACTGTTCTCAAAACTCTCAACGATTTTCAATGAGTGCAGGTTGTGGTTGAACGTTTCCCCAAACCGCATCATTTGACGGTTCAACTCGTCCTCGCCGGCATGGGCGAAGGGTGGATGGCCAATATCGTGGGCAAGCGCCAGGCTCTCCGTCAAATCCCGATTCAGTTCCAGGACATCGGCCAAAGTACGGGCGATTTGGGTAACTTCAAGGGTGTGCGTTAGGCGGTTGCGAAAGTGATCAGAAAGATCCGGCGCGAAAACTTGGGTCTTATTTTCCAGGCGACGGAATGCGCGAGTATGCAGAATGCGATCGCGATCCCGCTGGAAAACATTGCGGTAGGCATGAACGGGCTCCGGATACCGGCGTCCAAGCGAGGCCTCTTCGGGGAACCGCAGCCATGCGAGGCCTAACGGATTGTTTCCCATAGGAAGCCCTATCTCCTAAATGTTCGCCGACAAAACGGACGCCCCCGGCCTTTGTCGGCTAGCTATTATTTTCCGAGCTCTGCCAATGTTGAAATGGCGCTGCGGCTCACCAGCGGACGATCGCTCGAACGCAATGGCTCCAGCAATTTCTTTGCTTCTTCGGGCTTGGTTTTCCCCATAATTCGGGCGCGCTCAATAATCGCCTGTTCCTTGGAAACCAGGATTGTGGGCGATCCTTCCAGTTCGGAAAGAAGCTTTTCCGCATCAGCCTGCTTTCCTTGCAGAGCGTTGATTTGGGCCAACGAGAATTTAGCAAGCGACGAGTAATCCTTGCCCGCATTGCTCACAACTGTTTGGAAATGCTTGGCCGCATCATCCAATTTTCCCTCGTCAGCAGCGATTACGCCCATGTAATAGCGAGCTACTTCGCCCTCATCTTTACCTGAATATTTCAGAGCCAAATTCGAAAAAGATTTGGTTGCTGCTTCTCTCTTGGCCGCTTCGCTAGGGAAGGTTTTCAACCCGGCGGGAGCGTTTGCTCCTGGGGTAACTACAGCGCCTTCTTGAATCTTCACCGCTTCCATCAATTCCAATTGACGGTCGGAACGGGTTTTGTCCATGTAGTAATAGCCACCCAAACCCACCACCAAAAGGGCTGCGGCGATTCCTGCATACAACGTGAACTGCGACTTATGTCCAGCTACATAATCCACCGAATGCTGCACTTCTTCAGCAAAACGGTCATGTTTTAATTCTTTGCGATCCAATTTTTCCACGGAAATTCCTTAATCTGCCAAACCTCTAGAATACCATGCGCCAGAGTCTTAAGAACCGGCGGCACTTGACCGGATCAACTGCTCGGCATGCTTTAGGGCTTCGGGCGTAAGCCTTTGACCACTTAGCATGCGGCCAATTTCGCGGGTCCGTTCCTGACCAGTTAATTCTTCCATGGCGGCTACGGTCCGGCCTTTTACTTCGTGCTTTTCCACACGGTAATGATGATCGGCAAATCCTGCAATTTGAGCTTGATGCGTCACGCAGATTACCTGATTTGAGGTTGCCAAACCCTTCAATCGCCGACCCACGGATTCCGCAGCTTCGCCACCGATGCCAGCGTCCACCTCATCGAAAATCAAAAGATGCGGCGTACCGTGCGATGGAGTACCCAGGCAAGTCTGAATGGCCAGCGCCACCCGCGATACTTCACCACCCGAAGCAACTTTTTCCAAGCCTCGTAACTCTTCTCCTGCATTTGCTGACAAAACGAACCCAATCGCATCGGCACCATGTTCAGCAGGGGGAGCCGGGGTCACTTGGATCTTGAACTTTGCGCTGGGCATGGCCAGGGTGGCCAATTCTTTTTCAATCTTTTTTTCCAGTTTGCGTGCCGCCTCGCGACGCTTTTCGCTTAACTTGGCTGCGGCAACTGCAAATTGTCCATCGAGAGTGGCCTTACGTTTGGCCAGTTCCTCGCGGCGTTCGGTGGCCGTTTCCACGATGGCCATTTTCTGTTGCACGTCGGCTAGGAATTGAAGAATTTCGCCAATGGAGGTGCCGTATTTGCGCTTCAGTTTTTCCAGCATGGCCAGCCGCGTTTCCACTGCTTCAAGCCTGGCGGGATCTGCTTCCAATTTGCCGACGTAATCGCGCAGGGTGCGGGATGCCTCCTCTGACGCAATGATTGCCGGGTTCAGGGTATCCAAAATTTCTTGCACGGATTCGTCGATCTTCACCAACTCCTGCAGCCGTTTGACCCCGATGCGCAATTGAGCCGCAGCCGACGCCGGTCCATCGTAGAGGGCCGCATAAGCAGCTTCGGCATTTTCGCTTAAGCGGGTGACGTTCTGAAGGATTCGCCGATCGGCCTCCAGCGTCACATCCTCATCGGGCTTTAGTGCGGCAGCTTCAATTTCCTTGCGCTGAAAGGTCCATAGGTCCGAGAGACGAAGCTGCTCTTGCTCGCGTTTTGCGAGTTCCTCGAGTTCCGCATCGCAGGCGCGCAACTGACGCCAAATTGCGGAGACTTCGTTTTTCGAGGTAAGGACTTGCGCAAATTCATCCAACAGTTTGCGTTGATTTTCAGGATCGTACAAGCGTTGCTGATCATTTTGGCCGTGAATATCAGCAAGGTATGGTGCAGCTTCGCGGAGAAAGGCGATTGTAACAGGGCGGCTGGCGGCGAAGGCGCGGGATTTGCCATTTGCCTGAATTTCCCGTTCAATCAGAATTTCGCCTTCTTCAGCGTCGACGCCGGAACTCTCCATTAATTTGCGAAGGCCCGGACTATCGGGAAATTCAAAGATCCCGGAGATGCGGGCGCGGCTGGCACCGGTGCGCACCATTTCGGCCGAGGCGCGGCCTCCTAACAGCAGGCTGACAGCGTCCACTACGATGGACTTACCGCTACCCGTTTCACCAGTCAGTGCGTGGAACCCTTGGTGGAATCGCACTCGCAGGCGCTCCACAACAGCGTAGTTTTCGACAACAAGTTCTACAAGCATTCGTTACTATTCAAGCTACCATTACGGCGGTTGGGAGCGGTGGGGATGACACCAAAAAATTATTCCTATATGAAGAGTCTCATATGTTTTTTCAAACGCAACCAATTGAATACCGAAGATGATCAAAAGAAGGCAAATTGAGACGATGAAGTGGAGTGACCGGCACTTGGCTTCGCTAGACTTAGGAGTGTATGCGCGGCTCACCGTTCCGGTTCTTTTGGGTTGTGCTCTTGCTTTCGCTTCCGTTCTGGATCCTCGGGTTTGCTATGACAGGGACGAGCATGCTTTTCGGGCTCCCTGTTAGCGCGCTGATGTTCGTCTGCCCATCCGTCGCCGCTTGGCTCTCCCTCCGGGGGAAGACAGGTGAATTCCTCGCGCTAGTGAAGCGAGTATTCTCGCCCAAAGTGAGGTCCATTCCGGGGCTCTTGCTAGCGGCAGGGGCAATGCCTGCCATCATGACTGCCGTCTGGCTCCTGGACCGTTTCGGCGGCGCAGCAGTCCCGCTGCCGCAAATCACTCCTGGGCGTTTGGGGCTCGCTTTCGCGGTCTACTTCGTGGGTGCGGTAGGGGAGGAAATCGGTTGGATGGGTGTTGCCTTTGAACCCCTCCGCGCTCGACTCGGAAGCTGGAGCGCAGCTGGAGTGATGGGCATCGCCTGGGGGCTGTGGCATCTGGTGCCGTACCTTGTGCAGGGCCGAAGTATTGGGTGGATCGCTGCCCAGTGTGCGGCCACCGTCGCATTCCGCGTGGTGATGGTGTGGATTTACGACCTCGCTGGCCGTAGCGTGCTAAGCGCCATCGTGTTTCACACCTTTATTAACGTTGGGTACACTGCCTACCCGATTGAAGGCTCGTTCTATAATCCCGCTACCGTGGCTTTAATCACCTGCACTCTTGCGCTGGTGCTGGTCTTGAGCGATGTACCGCTTTTGGGCACCGGCCATCAAGATTTCTGAGCTTCCATATAGGTACGGAGCACAGCATTGATCCGTGTTTGGTACCCTTTTTGCCTCCGCAACTAGCCTAGCAAGGTCAGCATCCCTGATCGTTGGGTTGCGGCAAAACGACCTTCGCCTTTTTCCAAAAGTTCACATCCGTTGGCCGGGCGTCTGGATCGGATTCAATGGAACGTCTAATATTTTTATCGGTCAGGGCACGAAGGCGCTCCCAATCAGTGCCAACCTTCGCCAATGTTTTTCCAGTATGCTGCTCTTTCATGTCGCTCTGCCCTCCACGCCGAAATGATTCCCCTGGGCTTTCGTTCGTCCCAAACATAGGTTCATTGGATCATATTACACTGCACCCGAAGGGTGAGACTGAAGTGTTCAAAAAAAGGTCGCCAAACGGGGACACCCCGCTTTCTTCAGATCACAGCGGGGGCAGCTCACTTAGGGTGGCTTTGTGATTTTATGAGGGTTGCCGTAGCTTGTGCCAGGCACGAATGTCCCCGTTTGGCTTGGCGATACCCAGAGTCAGAAATGTGGACGCAAAAAAGGCCTGCCGGGGTGGCAGGCCTTTTTAAACAACTCAACTGCGTTTAACTAGAAAGTAAGCCGCAGGGAAATGTCCATGCGCCGGTTGCCCGCTGCGCCACCACCGCCACCGCCTCCAGGACCTCCACCGCCGGGGCCGCCGAAGCCGCCGCCACTAATTTGGGTATATTGCCCAAACAACGCCGAACTCAGATTGCCGCTGGGAGTGCCGTAGTTTACGTGGTTCAGCAAATTGCGAGCTGAAACGGACAGGTTCAGGGTGAAACGCTTTCCTGAGGATGGGCCGCCAAAGTCGCCACCTCCTCCACCGCGGGGTCCTCCACCGCCGCCTCCACGAGGTCCGCCACCGCCGCCACCCATCATTACGCCTGGAGGAGGGCCGCCGCGTCCGCCGCGATCTCCGCCACCACCAGGAGGTCCACCACCCATGCCATCGGGCGTGAAGTTTGGTTCTCCCTTCGACCCAAATCCCCAACTCTTGCTGGCCCGCAGGTTCACTGTGAAGTTGGAAGGGCCGCGGCCCAAATTGCGGGGAATCAAAGTGTCGTTTGGTCCGGGATTTACATTGAATAATCCGTAGGAGGTGTTGACGATATTCGCGCCCGTCGCACCGGTAGTGGCAAAGGAAGGACGATCATTAAAAATAGAATCGCCGTTCAAATCGCGGCCAGTGGTGATGTTGTAGGGATTGCCCGAGCTCGCCATAACAAATGGGCTGAAAGAAATATTGCCCAATTTCATTGTGTAGTTTCCACCCATAATCATGCGATGACGAGTGTCGTAAGTAGTTCGCGAATACTCTGTGTGCAGATCGTAATTGTACGCGGGGAAGGTTCCTGCGCCGTCGGTATCGCCATTGGCTTTACCCAACACATAGAAGCCGAAAAGTGTCAGCACTTTCAAACGAACATTCACACTGTTCATCAACTGGTTTTGACGCATCAGCCCAGTGGATTCGTATTGGTAGTAGTTCAAGTTGTTGCCCAGAGGCCGGACGCCGTTGAGGGGTGAATTAATGTTTCTGGTCCGCAGCATATGAACCCCACGCGATGTGGTGAAGTTTGTGGACCAAGTGATGTTGGGGCGAAGCTGCTTCTCAATACCAACCGAAGTTTGAAACAAGTAAGGCGCATGCAAGTCGCCGTCAATCTTGCGAATGGTATCTGGCGATTGATTTGCCGTCAAACTTGCCAGCGTAGGAATTGTTGGGAAGAAATCGGGCCGCTGCACAATGTAAGAATGCTGTGTGTTCCCGTTGAAGCGCAGCGCCTGCAGGGAGAAATTTTCCTGAAAGCGATCGTAGAAAATTCCCGTACCTGCGCGCAGAACAAACTTCGCTGGCTTGCCGTTCTTGGCGCCGACACCCCAAGACAATCCAAAGCGGGGAGCAAAATTATTATTGCTGCTGATATTGTTTTGGTTTTCGTAGCGGATTCCGTAGCTTAACGTTACATTTGGCTTCCAGCGGAAATCGTCCAGCAGGAACACTCCGATGTCAGTTTGTGAAATGGAAGCAAGCGCCGTGCCACCGGCGAGCGAAAACTGGCTGGCACCGCCGCCCAATGCGCGGATTTGAGTGCCGGTCATTCCCAATCCTTGAAAGTAAAGTGTGCGTCGATATGCTTCCAGCGAATTTACGGCAATGCTGGTGCCCAGGATGGGTTGATTGTTTGCGTCAAGCTGTGGCCCGGTGTTGCCGGTGAACGTGAACGATCCACCGAAGTTGTTCGGAGAAGAATCATCCAGGTAGCCGCCGCGAAGTCTGCCACCAAATTTCACGGAATGACGGCCAGGAGTGATGGTCATCATATTGGTCAATTCGTAGCTCTTGTTGTGATTGAACGTCTTCCCGATTTGCGCGCCACCGCCTGTGAAGGCGTCAAGAACATTGATGGTTGGAATGGTGTTATCGCCGTTATTATCGGTGGTGGAACGCATGAACTGGAAGCGTGTTTCGTTGATCGCCCGCGCGCTAACGACAAACGTTTCGGTCAACTGCACTGAATGTTCCTGGGACGCACGGTCGTAGGCCCGGGACGCCAGCGATTTGTCGCCGGTTCCTTCCCCTTCTGAACTGGAGCGTGAATACATGTAGCGGCCCACCAGTGTGTTCTTGCTGTTCAACGCGTAATCAAGACGGGGGCTGATGGAAGTGCGGCTTTGCGGGTTGGGAAGCGATTGGCTCAACAGCGAAGGCTGCAGGTTCTTATCCAGAATGGTTGCATAAACCAAATTGCTATCGGTGATATCGCGACGTTCCGCATTGAAGTTGAACGAAGACTTCTTACTGAGTGGGCCACCGAAGTTGAAGCCATAGTTCTTCGATTGAAACTCAGGACGCACCGCCACAAATGGGTTGCGGGAATTGAAGATTTTATCGGAGATGCCAAACGAAGCCTGGCCGCGATACTTGTCGGTGCCTGGTTTCGTGAAAATTTCGATGCGGCCAAAACCAATGCGATCATATTCAGCCGAGAAGGGGCTGGCATTCACACGGATTTCGCGGATGGAGGATTTCGGGGGCAGGTTACCGCCGGAGAATCCGTCAATATAAATCTGTCCGCCGTTGGGACCAGCCGAAGGTCCGGCCAAGGCTTGCAAGTCTTGGGCAAGCTGATCTGGGTCGTCCGAAAGGGCATCGAGATCTGCGCCGCGCAACACCAGTTGGCCGGCGTTATTGGTTGGATCAACACCTACTCGAGCGTTCTCATCGTTTACTGTGACTGCCTGTTTTTCCGCTTCAATCGTCAAGGTGGCATCCAACGTCATAGCTGCAGTAACGTTCACTTTTCCAGTGAAGGTCTTGAAGCCGAAACGCTTGATGGTTACCGTATAGTTGCCAACTTCGAGCGGACTGAAAAGGTACTTTCCATCCTGATCGGTGCTCTTGGTCTGACGGAATCCACGGGGTCCAGTGACGTTTACATCAGCCGCCGGAATGAGTGCTCCTGAAGGATCGGTTACAGTGCCAGAAAGGCCAGTGCGCGTTTGCGCCAATGCCGAAAAGCTGAGCAGAAGAGATAGGACGCACGTCCAGAGATTGTTTCGCATTCGCATTTTTCCTTAAATATTTCGAACCTGATAACTATTAGAGAACAGGGATGTCCATGGTCCAGGTGCCCATACCGGCACCACCACCTCGGCCACCCTGTGGCGCCGCGGCAGGACGTGCTGCCAACAACGCTTCAACACCAGTCAAAATTGTAATTGCCGTCATTTGGTCGGCCGCCGCACCTTTTGTGCTGGAGACAATAATTTGGTCCCCAGTTTTCAAATCGGTTAAGGGTAGGGCAGGCATCCGTTCCAGAATTGCATTGATGTCTGGAGCGCCGCCGCGTCCTATGCCAGCAGCTCCACCTGGGAATCCGCCAGGACGTCCGCCGCCAGCGGCATCTGGTCCACCTGTAGGAGGACCACCGGCAGGACGACCTTCCGGTGCACGAGCCGGTCCACCTGCGGTACCAGGAGTTCCACCGGGTCCACCAAGGGCTCCGCCGCCTGGGCGCATACCACCGCCGCCCATCATCCGAGCCATCATTTCAGGCATCTTCTTCACTGTCGAATCTTTCGTAGTCTTAATAGTGATCGCCTTGCCCTCAAGTGGTTTCAACTCGATGGTGCCGTTGCCAGCGTCCACTTTCGTGATTGTCCCAGCCATGGTGCGAAATGTTCCAAACACTACCATTTCAGCTTCAACTTTGCTGCCATCTTCGGACTTGGTTCCCAAAACCCGCAATTGGTCGCCTTTCGTTAACTCTTTCAAACTGGCTTCCTTGGCTTCGGAAAACTTCACCGAATCAGGTGCGTACCGGCGGAACTGCGTTTTTTCGGTAATAGCAAGAACCACGGGCTTGGCAGGACCCAAGCCTGCTTTCACTTCCATCGTGATTTCTTTGGTTGTGGGACTCACTGCGGTAACCAGGCCGGAGGTACCACGTTTAGTCCACTCTTCGCGGTCGGCTTCGTGCTTTTTGGCCAACTCGTGCTTGGCCATCACCACCACATCTTTATCGCGCACAAGCACCCTGTCTCCGACGGCTAATTCATCCAGCTTGCTGACCTCGGCCTTTTTCAGATCGGTTACTCCGGGCGGTACCCGCTTGAATTGCAAATCGGCTGCTTTTTCAATAACCTGGGCCTCGCCCTTATCCACTTTCACTGTGAATTTGCCACCAGCGGCGTCCACTGCTGTCACTTCGCCTAAAACGCGCCGGGCGGCAGGGGCAGCTGTTTGTCCGAAAACAAGTCCGGAAACAAGAATGGTGCTTAGAAATGGGCTGATCATGTGTTTCCTTCTAGTATGAATGATGTATGTTAGAACGTATCTGTTACCGTTTCGATCCCAAAGAATGGGTAAAGTTTTGTAAATCCCCTCCCAACACGTTGACCCGTAAAGATTTGTAAAGGTGTAGCTATTGCAATTCAACCAGCGTCATCATAGTGTATTCAGCAGTTCCGGATGCCATTTGATGAGCGAAACTTCCAACCTGTCTTTGTTACTAATTGATGACGATGCCGAATTGTGTCAACTGGTAAAAGAGTTTCTAGAAAGCCAGAGATTCCAAGTGGAAACGGTTCACGATGGCAGAAACGGCTTGATCCGTGCCTTGGCCGCCGAAGTGGATTTGATTTTGCTGGACGTTATGTTGCCGGGCATGAATGGATTTGACCTGTTGCGAAGTCTAAGGGCTGTTAAAAAGACTCCTGTAATCATGCTTACTGCACGCACGGATCAAAAAGATCGCATTACCGGGTTGGATGCCGGAGCTGACGACTATCTTCCTAAACCGTTCGATCCTCAGGAACTGGCCGCGCGCATCCGTGCTGTCCTGCGGCGTTCGAAGCCCGCGGCCAGCCGGCCTCAGTTTGAATCGGGTGGAGTGAAAATAGATTCCAACTCCAGGCAGGTTACTCAGGCCGGCAAAAAAGTGGACCTGACTTCCATTGAGTTCGATATTTTGGAACTGCTGATGCGAAACGCAGGCCGTGTGGTTACTCGCAATGACCTGATGAATAGCCTGTATCAACGGGATGCCACTGCATTCGACCGTTCCATTGACGTTCACGTCAGCCATCTGCGCAAGAAACTGGAAGACTCAGATATCATCCTGACCATTCGCGGCTCCGGTTATCAGTTCAGCGGCAAGGAAATTGAGTGAAATCGATCTTCGCGAAAATCCTGGCTCTGTTCGTTGCAATTCTTGTGATGGCATTCCTGGGGATCACTGTCACCAATGCGATCATCGCCATGACAGGTCCGCCGCGTCCGCAGCCGCCGTCTCCGCCGATGATTCTGGTATTTCTGGAAGATGCGTCCAATATTTACGAAAAAGAGGGCAAGCCGGGTTTGGAAAAGTATATTGATCGGCTCACCCGGTTGGGCATGGAAGGTTTGCACCTAACGGATGGCGCTGGAAAAAGCATCACTACTGGAGAGGATTTCTCAGCGTCGTTTGGCCCACGCTCTTCGATCAGACCCAGGAATGGGGAACCGATTATTTTCGCTACGCTCAGTCCCGGCAGGAAGTACGGGATGGTGACTCTGTTCCGTCCGCGATTCCGCATGGATCCATATGAAAACCTGCTTTCTTATGGATGGATTCTGGCGGCTGTGGCCGTGATGTGCTACTTGCTGGCGTTTCATCTTGCCTCGCCATTGGTGGGGCTTCGGAATACGCTGGACGAATTCGGACACGGAAATCTTGCAGTTAGGACCGGATCTACGCGTCGTGATGAATTGGGGGAATTGGCGCGTTCCTTTGATCGTATGGCTGACCGCATTCAGACATTGCTTGGTGCCGAGCGGCAATTGCTGCAGGACATTTCCCACGAGCTTCGATCTCCGCTGGCTCGCCTGGGCTTCGCTGTGGAATTGGCGCGCAGTTCTTCTAATCGTGATGATGCTTTGAATCGAGTGAAGCGCGAAGCCACGCGGCTGAATTCGATGATCAGTGATCTATTGCAGGTGACCAGGGTTGAAGGAGATCCGGAAGCATTGGACCTTCGCCCACAGCCACTGAATTTTCTAGTGGGCGAACTGGTGGAGGAGGCACGTATTGAAGCGGAAGCGCGGGAATGTCAATTGCGGTTTCATGAGGATCAAAATCTAATGATCCTGGTAGATTCCGAACTGTTGCGCCGTGCTGTGGATAATGTTCTGCGCAATGCAATCCGCCATTCTCCCGAGCGCGGGACGGTGGAAGTCCGTGCTGAGAAGACAGAAGCCGGAGCGCGCATTGTTGTGCGTGATCATGGCACTGGAGTTCCAGCGCAGGCTTTGGAAGAAATTTTCAAACCAATTTATCGCGTGGATACAGATCGCAATCGCGGCACCGGTGGAGCAGGTTTGGGTTTGGCAATTGCACGGCGTGCGGTAGCCGCGCATGGTGGAACCATCACCGCGCGCAATGCCGGGCCAGGTTTGGAAGTGACGATCAACATTCCCTCAGGTGTGCCGAAGTAGTAGTTGGCAGATCCTGGACGGTGGTGCTATCTTCCGTTTGCAATGGATTTCGCCTTTGGACCAGGTTGGCTTTGACTCTTCTGGGCGTCACTAGTGAACTGCCTCCACAGATCGTCCCTAGTCGCAACGAAACTCGGAGCGGTTTTGGTTGACGTTGCAGATCCCCACCCACAGTTCATCCTGCGGCGGACCGGCCATGCGGTGGAATATAATCGCAGGTACATGTTCCAAACGATCCTGCGGGGATTTGAAATGTGATCGTGACGACTAAGTCGATTAAACCGTCGGTATTTATTGGTTCCTCATCCGAGGGGCTGGAATTTGCGCGCGCCGCGAGGGCTTCTCTGCAAGAAGATGCGGAGGTCACCCTTTGGAATGAGGGGGTCTTCAAACTTGGGCAAACATTTGTCGAAGGCTTGACCAACGCTGTTTCGCGCTTCGATTTCGCAGTGCTAGTGCTCACGCCAGATGACTTGGTTGAATCACGATTGGCCGAGTCTTTTGGCCCTCGCGACAATGTGATTTTCGAACTGGGTCTCTTTATGGGACGACTCGGAAGAGATCGGACTTTTATCATTCACCAAGCACACCCGCGACCGAAGATCCCAACGGATTTGTCGGGGGTTACGACGGCCCAATATGAATGGCCGAGGACCGATAAGAACTATCGTGCCGCAGTCTCTGGCGCTTGCGACCAAATCCGGGAAGCGATATGTGCCCGAGGGACTTTTGATCAAACCCGACAGGGTGATGCCCTCGGCCTTGATCTCAAACGAGTCAAGGAGGTTGACGGTGCAATGTCGACAACTGTGTGCGGATGCGAGATTCGTGTCATAGATGGAAGAGTGGAGGAATTTCCACACCGGAGCGATACCGTGGTAGTCCTGCCATGTAACGAGTACTTCGATGATCGTTGCGCGCTTGACGTGAATAGCTCACTTGGGGCTTACGTCAACAAGACTTTCAGAGGACGAGTTGACGACTTCATGTCGCTTGTGAAAGATGAATGCAGATTGAGGTTGGGCAGAGCCGTGGACCAACAAAAGACGGCTAGCGAAGTTGCTCCCAGCTTCGGCGCGGGCCGAGCGATTTTGATTGCGAACCCTCTAGGGCATTCGATTCCGGTTGCGCTGCTCTCGACGACGATTCAGCGGGCGGGCCAAGGATTGATGGCAAGAACATCGTACCTATTCGATGGGATTGCCGAATTAGTCGCCCGACTCGTCGATGCGCGACTTCACGAAATTGTGATGCCGATTCTCGGCTCTGGGCATGGGCGCATGGACGCGCCGCTGGCGTTCGTGAGCCTGCTCCTGGCCATCTCTGAAGTTGCAAGATATGCCTCCGGCGGGACGCCGCTGAGACGCGTCACAATTATCGTGTTCAAGCGAACGCCAGAGAGCTCGCCACAAGTTGATCCATTCATAGTGCGCAGGACCCTGGCGCTTGTTGGGTCGCCCCACTCATAGATGTCAAGCGTTCGAACGAAAACGCATCGTGTGACTATGAACAACAACTTTGAGCTTCAAAGATTCGTTAGGGCGCAGGAACCTATTTTTGAGCAAGTATGCACCGAGTTGAGGGGCGGACAGAAGTTGACCCACTGGATGTGGTTCATATTTCCGCAACTGCGAGGTCTGGGGAATAGTTGGATGGCGAATGAATTCGGCATTTCTTCGAGAGCGGAAGCAACGGCATATCTGGGACATCAAGTCTTAGGCCCTCGACTTAGAAAATGCACTCAGTTGGTAAACCAAATCGATGGGCGATCGATAGAGTCCATATTCCCGTACCCTGACAACCTAAAGTTCCGATCTTGCATGACTCTGTTCAACCATGTGCAGCCAGACAACGACGTGTTTAACCGCTGCGTTGCTGAAGTACTTTCATGGTCGGCAGGATCAGGCAACGATCGACCAACTAAAGGCATGATGGCAAAGCACAGAGACGTTTCGCGTGCAACGCGGCTTTTCGTCTCCGGAGGCCCTGCTGCGTGCCCCCTGGGTGGGAGATCCGGGACGATGGTAACATTTCTGAACTTAACGCTCCAATTCCAATACCGAACTGCCAATCTGCCCGTTCAGCCCTTCAGCAGGTTGTGGCTTGTTTCCTCCGCCGTACCAGACCCTGATCTTGCCGCCTTCCTCCAACACTGTCGCATCGCACACCACGTCACGATTCCAATCTGCCCCACCGCCAAAGGGCTTGCCCGTGACGCGTGTCCACTTCACTCCATCCACGGAATACGCTAAACCCATGCGGCGATGTTCGGTCTTGTCGCGCCCGGTGTACAGCATCCAATAATAGCCGCGGGAGGCCCATACTGCGGGCTCGCCCAGTCCCTGTTCATCGAAGGAGCCTGGCTCGCCTGGTTCCAATATTGGATTGGTCCGCAGCTTTTCCCAGTGCACTCCGTCGATAGAAGTGGCGACGCCCAGTCGTTGCCGGCGCGCACGATCCTGTCCCAGGAAGTAAAGGTATAGCTTGCCGCCTGCGGCGATCACGTAAGGGTCGGCCACGCCGCGTTCATCCCAACTGCCGCGTGGTCCAACGGGCAACACCGTACTGAGCTGCTTCGTCCAAATGTTGCCATCGGAAGAGTGTGCCAATCCAATCTGAGGCGTGCGACCGGCCTGATAAAAGTACAGCAATTCTTTGTTATGTTCCACCACAGAGCCGTTGGCGGCGATGTAGTCGCCTTCCCAAGTTGCCGGGTCTGGAGACAGCACCTTGCCCTTTTTATCCCAATGCTCGCCGTCGGAAGAAGTGGCCAGAGCCGTGTGCCACACCTTGCCGTCATAGCCCGAATAGAAATTCCAAAACAAATTGCCCCGGCGGATTACAGATGGATTCAGGGTGTCGATTGCATCAAACGCACCTGGGCCTCGGGTTAGCACTGGATTGGCGGAAAGATTGAGAGACCAACGGGGTAGGGGGCCTCCCGGTTGTTTGGGTAAGGTGAAATCGGAATAGGGGGCGCAGCTTGTAAGCAGGGCAGTGAGTGAAAAAACCCCTACTGCGTTGCGATTCATAGAGGAACGCGGACGCGCACTCCTGAGCCTTTGCCGGGTTGAGATTCCAGCAGCATTTCCCCGTTCAATCCGCGGACTCGGCGGCGAATGGATACCGGGCCAAGGCGCAGCAGTTCCAACTCTTCCAGGGAATACGTTCCGGCGAAGGGGAACCCGGTGCCGTCATCCGAGACCGACAACTCGAAAAAGCCGTCCTGTTTGCCGATTGCTACGGTGACACGCGATGCTTTGGAATGTTTTTGCACATTGTGTAGCGCTTCACGGACAATCTGGAGAATCTCGCGCGCGGTTTGCGGATCGGGGGACGCGTCAGCGGTGACGCCCAGCATAGTGGCCGAAATGCCACTTTCCTTTTCGAACATTTCCACTAACTTACGAATGGAGGGCGCAAGCCCGGCGCCATCGATTTCCACGGGCCTCATGCTGCGAACCCAGGATCGAAGTTCGGCGGATTGCGATTTAGTCAGGTCCTGAAGTTGCTTCAATTCCTCCATCGCCAGACGTGGATCGCGCTCCAACATTTTCCGGACCACTTCAAGCCGCATCTGGATGCCGACAAAACTTTGCAGTGGACCGTCGTGAAAATCAGCGGCAATGCGTTGCCGTTCGGCTTCACGAGCATGGACGGCCTCTCCGCGCGACATTTGGGCCTGTAGGGTAGCTGCCTTAAGCTTGTCTTGTACCAGCTTTTTTTGCAGCGAAACGATGAACACCGCTGTGCCGCTCAGCAGCAAGGCAGGCGACAAAAGTACAATGTTCACCGGTTGAAGGAAAAACAGAAAACCGCAGGCAATCAACACAACCACGATGACTTCGCGTGCCGTGTGTTCCAAAGCAGCCGCCATTAAGACAAAAAGAAAGAACAGACTGGTCAGCCCGACGGAATGTTCGGTCTGCATGGTGACACAAAGAATGAGGAATACAACGTCCACCAGCAGTCCCAACTGCCGGAACCCAAGTTGCTCAAGAGTTTTAAGGAAAATGGAGGCTACTGCGTATGCCAAATAACATGCCCACAACCAGGGGGCGATGGTCGATATTTTCCCTGGGGCAGCGCTGAGGCTGGAAAGCAGGCACAATACTGCCAGCAATACCCGGGATATGGCTAACCAGAATCCCCATTGCCTGAATCTGGAGTTTATTTGTGAGGCAGGCGGCTTGGACAAATTGGTCATTAGTCGTTACGGACGCTTACCTGCGGTAGAGGTAAATTGTGTGGCTCCGGCCCTCTCCATCGTCATCAATGTGCTGCGTCTTTTCAGGGGTCCAGCCGCCGATTTCAAAATCATGGGCCACGATTCGCGTCCCCTTCTTCAATTGCTTTTCCAGAAGCGGGCGCACTTTATCGTTTGACACCGGAAGCAAGTAAACCGTAATCAAGTTGGCCGATGAGTAATCCTGCACCATGATGTCTCCATGGATAATATTGGCCAGTTTGTCGAGTTTCAACCTTTTAATCCGTTCTGAACTTTGCAGCCACAAATCTTTGTCGAATTCTACGCCAGTGGATTGCGCGCGAAACTTCTCCGCAGCCATCATCACAATCCGGCCATCGCCGCTGCCCAGGTCGAACATCTGTTCGCCTTTCTTCAACTCCCCCATTTGAAGCATCTTTTCCACAATCACTTCAGGGGTGGGGTAATAAGGAGCGAGCTTCTCTACGTCCTTTTTGTTCTGACCATTTAACGCAACAGTCAAAGCTGCCAGACCCAAACCAAGCACAAGAGCTGAATGTTTCATTGAAATAGGCATCTCCTTAAGGTATCAGACGTTCAAAGCTTAACATTCGATTCTAACCAATTAAAGGGATGCTTCGGGAACAAATCAGGTTATTACTGTTCCAGATAGACACGTACGCGGTTGCTTTCGGCCCGGCCAGTCTCAAGGTACAATTCGGCAGGTCCGGCATTTACCACGTTCGGCAAAATCACCTCCACCAAATAAAAGCCCACGATTCCTGGAGCGAGGGTCGCTTGTGTGACTTCCACAGGGACACGATCCAAAAACACGCGCAAAGGCGCAGTCACTTTGGGTGGCGAGTTAAAGGGAGCAGCAACTCCTGCTGGCCAATCCGGCGAAACCCGTCCTAAACCCGCAGCCAGGATTTGAATGCGTGACCCGGCCCGGGCAGGCTGCATCACATCAAGCAACACCCCGGAATCCGCGTTTAGCAGCATCGGGGTTCCATCCCGATCAACAAAAATCGCCGGGGCAGTTGGTTCCAAAGGCATGCCGATGTCTGTCCGGCCTTTTGAAGTTTCCAGTTGCAGCGCCACATTGGTTCCGGTTAATTGAAAAGGCAATTGAATTTGCGATTCCGCCGCAGAGCGTGCAAGCACAGGGCTTGAGAATGTTCCAGCGGTAGCCTGTTCCACGTTGGCACCAATAATGCTGATCAGCGATCCGGGGGCAGCCGGACGCGTGCTTTGATCTGCAGCGCTGACTGCCCGCAATTGCCGTAATCTGTGCGGAGCCATGGTGGCATAGGCACCCCAACCTTCAATGGCTGCATAAAGTTGATTTCCAGCCGGATCCAGTTTTACATCGCGAACAGGATGTTCCGGCAGGTTGCCTGCAAGGCGAGTCCATTCTTTGGCGGAACCAGCAGGCTCTGCGCCGCCCAGTTCAGCATAGGTATAGAAAACGCCAGTATCGGTGGCTACGTAAACTGCGCCGGTGGACTGATCAATCGCCACACCGCGAATTTGAGAGGCCGTCAAATTGCCGGTCATCTCTTCCCAAAACATGCCCCCAGTCCAAGTTCGCCAAACAGCACCTTTAGAGGATCCCTCACGGGCCGAAAGAACCGCAATCGCCCGCCGTGGATCCTTTGAATCAATCTGAATTCTTTCCACTGCCCCGGCACCAGTGGCTTGCGGCGGCAACCAATCAGCACCCCGGTTGAGCGAGACAAACAGCCGCCCATCCCTGGTGCCCGCATAGATAATGTCGCCAGAAGACTGGACAGCTTGCACTGGTCCCAGGCGCTGCTGGGCTATTAGAAGAAGAGCACGCTCAGCATTCAAAGAGTCTGCGCCATCCATAGGCCGCCAACTCAGTTTTTCACCGGGACGCCATTCCACTTCCGTGCCAGCGTCGCTTGCGTTCACTTCCAGGCGCATTCCACGGGTTCCGTTCGGTGTTGTTAAGATACGCCGGATGGCTAAGTTTGGCAAACTGCTATTGAGACTTAACCAGGTTTTTCCGCCGTCGATGGAGCGCCAAACTCCGGTGGTAGTCCCGGCCACAATTTCGTCATCATCTTTGGGTGAGACTGCCAAATCTAAAACGTCGCCGCCAAGAATAGATTTTCCACGGTAGGAAGTTACATTCTCCCAACCATCCCCACCATTCTCGGTTCGCCAAATATGAGTGCCTGCAGCATAACTTTTCCTCGAATTTCGAACCTGCGCCCGAACCAATCGAGCCCCTGACGGCACTCGACGGCTTACGGCATTTTCAACTAACGGGGCAGCCGCCTGTTTCACTAGCTGCCAGCCTTCCAGGTCCTCAGTTGTATAGATTGCGCCAGCTGAGGTGAGGGCGAAGATGCGTGCCCCTTCAGCATCGAACCAAACTCGATCCACAGCTCCTGAAGCAGGGCCTGACAACGAGAAATCCACTGCGGAATTTCCGATTCGCCGCCAATCGGCGGTCCACGACGGTTGTGCCAATGCCGTACCCTCGATCAACCCGAGGATCACCAACGTGGCCCAAATGTTCCGTACTGTGGAAAATTGACTCATTCTCTCAGTCCCCATTCTAACCCGTAATATCGGCAGCTTGACCCTGAACCTGTTGATTTTGCTTTGAGGTTTTTCAATTTCGTACCTAGTATTCTGAAAGGGTCCATGACTTGCTCTGCATTTTCGTGTACACTGGCCTTTTGGTTTGTGTTATTTTGGCCGATAGTCTAACGTGGTCAATTGTGTAACAAAGACGGGTTCCATGCGTAAAGGGTTTCCAAAATTCGGATCGATGGCGTTGTTAACGCTGGGGTTAGTACTATTACTGCCTCCGGTACTCCATGCCCAATCCGCTTCGTTTAACCCATTTGCAGATCGCGCCGCACAGTTGAAAGAGTCCAGCGGCAGCATATCTTTCTTAAAAGATGGCAATCCCTGGGCGTTAAATACTGGTGATTTCGTTCAAGTTCGCCAAACAATTATTACCGGCCCCGATGGCTACGGCAAATTTCAGGTCACCGATGGTTCCACGTTTGACGTGTTCCCCAATTCACGCTTAGTGTTCCGGGTGAATCCCAGCTCAACCAAAGACCTGCTTGATCTTTATTTAGGCAAGGTGAAAGTCCACATTGAAAAGATGATGGGCGGTAAACCCAACCCCAACACGGTGAATACGCCTACTGCAATCATTTCCGTGCGGGGCACAACTTTCGATGTCGAAGCCGGAGTTGATACAACTCAAGTTGCTGTAGAAGAAGGCGTGGTGGACGTGATTCATGCTATCTACCGCAGCTCAAAGACTCTCTACGGCGGCGATTCGATCACAGTTTATAAGAATCAGGACTTGGCAAAAGCGTCTATCGATAAGGGTGGAATTGCCCAGAAGGTGCTGAATACTTTAGGACGCGCAGCCATCCAACTTGGGCAACAATTACCTCGTGGTGGTGGATCTGGTGGATCTCCAACCGGTGGCGGCGGACCAACTGTCGGGAATGGCGGCGGTCTGCCAACCGATACTGGGAAGCCGGAGGGAACCACTCCTGCTCCACCTCCACCACCGCCGCCCCCTCCTCCCCCTGGGCCTCCAGGCGCTTAGGTAGTTACAGAGCGGCGACCGCAAAAGGGAGTGGTCGAAATCAAGCGTCCCGAGGACGCAGGTAGAATTCCAACATCTCTTCAGCTCCAACACCCTTAGGCTCATTCCCCGCATCAGGATGAGTTGCCCGGTAACGATCCAGCATCAAGCCGCGCAACTTTGCCACAACCTCTGGATGTTTAGCAGCAACATCGGTGAACTCTCCAGGATCAGCCTTCAAATCGAATAGACGAATGTATCTTCCCGGTGTTGGCTTATCGGTTTCGTAACCGTCGGTGCGCGCTCTCTGCCCGGTACAGTGGACAAACTTCCAGCGATCCGTTCGAACGCAAGCTTCTTCATTTTCCAGATACTGACTGAAAACATGATCCCGTTGTTTCGCCGGAGTCTTACCTTCCAGATACGGCCTTAAACTTTGCCCATGCTGAATCGGAAGTTTTTCCAGTCCCATGATGTCGGTGATGGTTGCGGGCACATCAATATGCTCGGTGAAGTCGCGGATCACCTGTCCTTTGCCCATGCGTCCTGGATACCGCATGATCAACGGAACGCGCAGTGCCTGATCGTAGCAGCAATGCTTTTCAATTCGCCCGTGGTGGCCCAGCATGTAACCGTGATCGGCCATGTAGACCACATAGGTGTCACGCTCAAGACCCTGCTGGCGGAGCGTTCCCAATAGTTCGCCGATGTTCTTATCCAGATAGTTCACCGACGTATAGTAGCTGGCGATAATTCCTCTCCTGTCATCTTCGGAAAGATTGCGGAAAATCAAAGGTACTTGCCAGGCATCCTCAGGTCCAATACGAGGTGGCGTAAACTTCTCCTTGCCAAACTTTTCAGTCCACTCAATGGGGAAATCAAATGGGGAGTGGGGCTCCGGAAAGCTAACCCACAATGCAAACGGTTGATCTCTTTTTGCCTCCAGAAACTTTTGCGACTGACGCAACGTAAACGTTCCCCGCATGTCGTCGTAATAGCGAGGGTAGGGCAGCTTATCAGCGTTAAGCCAAATTCGCGATGGATCCTTGAACGGCTGCCAGCGCGGCTTAGCTTTCAAACCTTCAGGAATTTCCTTGGACAAAGTCCTCTTGTTCCATTCACGATTAATGTCCTGTTCGGTCATCATCGTGTCGAATCCATGCAACCCCGGCTTCGAAGGTTGATTGAAATGCATTTTGCCGAACACAGCAGTATGATAGCCGGCCTTTTTGAACTGCTTGGCCAATGTCGGCTTACTTGCATCCAGGGCGGTTTTCAGAACCGTCACGCCAGCCATAGAAGGCATTTGTCCAGTTAGAAAGGATTGCCGGGAAGGCGTGCAAACCGGCTGATTGCAGTAGTGGGCAGCAAACCGAATTCCTTCGCTGGCCAGTTTATCTAAATTAGGAGTTTCCACCTGCCGATTGCCATCAGCACCCAGCACGTACCCCGCATGATCATCCGCCAGGATGAAAAGGAAGTTCGGTTTGCGAGTCTGCGCTTGTGTCAACGGCGCAGCAGAAAGCGCGCGCATCACGGTACGTCTTGTCAGCATAGTCCCCCTAATCCACCACGGTATTCCAGCCACGATTCGATAGATCGCGATAAATAATGAAACCAGCCACTGCGGCGATGGCCAGCATACCAAAGCCCAATGCAGTTTCCTTAAACAGAATCTTGCCCACACCAAACAGCGTTCCGTAAATCAGCACGCAGCCGCAAATCCAATCCAGCAGATTCACCATGCCGTCTTGCACCACCTTCACATCTTTCGCCTGAGCTGCAATGGGTCCCCAACCGTTGATGGACGGCCTGGTGCGCCGGAAGAAAGCAACCAATGTGCTGTTCGCCTCAGGTGGAGTTAGTAACGTAACCGCCAGCCACACTGCGGTTGTAATGCCCACGGTAATCATCATGCTGTAGGCGAAATCCTCAGGCTTATCGTTGTTGTATCCAAAGATGTGCGAAAGCGATAGCGAAACTACAGAAGCACTGACCATGGCGGAAATTTCGCTCCACGCGTTGATGCGCCACCAATACCAGCGAAGCAGTAGAACGCCTCCTGTGCCCGCGCCGATGGAAATCAGCAGCTGCCACGCGCCGCTGATGGAATCCATGTAGTAAGTGACCACCGCGGAAATCAGCGTGATGCCGATGGTGGCTAATTGTGACACTCGCACGTAATGTTGATCCGATTCACTGGGCTTCAAGAAGCGCCGGTAAAAGTCGTTGACAACATAGCTGGCCCCCCAGTTGAGTTGCGTTGCGATGGTGGACATATAAGCAGCCGCAAAAGCTGCAACCATCAGCCCGCGCAAGTAGGGCGGCAGAAATTCGATCATCACTTTGATGTACCCGCTTTCCTTATCCTGCAGGTCTGGATACAGCACCAAGCTCACTAAGCCAACCAGGATCCACGGCCAGGGACGCATTGCATAGTGCGCAATGTTGAAACTCAATGTGGCCAGTAGCGAATGCTTTTCGTCCTTGGCGCAGAACATGCGCTGTGCCACATAACCGCCGCCGCCAGGTTCGGCACCCGGATACCAGGTGGCCCACCAGTTCAGGGAAATGTAGACGAAGAAAGTGATCATCGGCATCCAGGGCGAGTTCATGTCCGGAATGAAATTCAGAGCATCGCCACGGCCCATGGCGTGGAGCTTCACGATCAACTGATCCATGCCCCCAACTCCGTTCACTGCGGAAACCGCCAGCACAATCACCATTCCCATTTTGATGACGAACTGAAAAAGATCGGTAACCAGCACACCCCACAAACCGCTCAGCGCGCTGATAAACGAAGTAATCCCAATCAGGCCAAGCACCAGCAGAAGGGCCGTTTCCTTCTGCACTCCAAGAATCAGCATCAGAATTTTCACCATAGCCAGATTCACCCAACCAAGCACAATACAGTTGATGGGGATGCCCAGGTACAGCGCACGGAATCCTCGTAGAAACGCCGCCGGTTTACCGGAATAGCGGATTTCGGAAAATTCAATATCGGTCATCACTCCGCTACGCCGCCACAGCCGGGCATAGAAAAATACCGTCAGCATTCCACCAGCAACGAAGTTCCACCACAGCCAATTTCCGGCAATGCCAAACTTGGCGACGAGCCCTGTGACAGCCAATGGCGTGTCAGCAGCAAAGGTCGTAGCCACCATCGATGCTCCAGCCAGCCACCAGGGAACGTTGCGACCCGACAGGAAAAATTCCTCAACACTCTTGCCCGCCCGGGCACGGTAATAGAGGCCGATGGCCAGATTAAAGAGGAAGTAAAGGGCGACGACGATCCAATCCAATGACGTTAGCTGCACAGTGGAGAATTGTACCGCATTAGTGTGTCTTGCTAGCTTTCTGAAAACCAGCGCAAACCGCAGGGCAAGGTGGTTGCAGCAAATTCAAGATCGGAAAGATCTGCGACAAGATCGGGGACAAGATCTGGAAGATCTGGGACGGTGGTAACAATTACTCCTCATTTCATTCAGAACCCATTCGGGTTGGCTTTCGAGAATTGTTTCCACTGTCGCGGACACTTCAAAGCTTACCTTGTAAACCGAAGCACTAAGTACCCGATAAGAGTATTAGGAAGATTGACCTATTTACCATCTAGTAACGGCAGTATAAATTAGCGATAGGACAAATTCTTATGGCAACCATCCCCCTGGAAACGCCTTCTCAACAAAGGGCTCAAACTCAAAAGCGCTGGCACGAACGAAACGCTGTTCCTGAGTTTGTGCGTCTCACCTGGCGCGATAAAACTGGTCAGGAGCAGGCCCAAAAATGTCGCATCCTCGATCTTTCAAAATTAGGAATGCGCGTCTCGCTCCCCTATAAATTAGAGTTCCGTAGCTTCATTCACGTCAGTGCTCCTCAACTGAAATTATTGGGCACCGCAACCGTCCGCCACCAGAAGCCAGAGGGCAGGGAATACATCACCGGCCTGGAGTTTGTCGGTGGATTAGTGTACAAAGCCAATGAGGAATAGCCAGTCCACGATTCCGGTAAGTTTCACGCAGCATGTGAACCAGGATATTCAACAACCGGTTAAACGGATTGCCGTGGTATTGGTTGACGATCAACATTCGAAGTCCAAAGACGTTCAGGATTTCCTGACAAGCTTTCCGGATATCGATTTGGTGGCAGTGGTAAACAGTGCGGAGGCTGCCTTGGAAGGGCTAGACGTTTGGAAACCTCAAGTGGTTTTGATGGACATGCTGATGCCTGGAGGCATGGATGGAACCACCGCTACAAAATTGGTGAAGGAACGCTTCCCTGAAGTAAACGTAATTGCTTTGACCTCTCCCACCGACGAAGGCAAACTGCTGGGCGTTCTTCGCGCAGGTGCCTCTGGATACGTTCGAAAGGATTCGCAACCCCAGGCTCTACTTATGGCCATACGGGCAGCAGCCTCCAACGGCTCTTTCATTCAGCAACCGCTTCCTTCTGTGGCCGTCCCCAAAGGCGTTCCAGCCGACGACCTCTCTCCACGGGAAACGGACGTCCTTCTTCAAATGGCTTTTGGACGTTCCAATAAAGACATCGCCGAAGCTCTAACAATAAGCGAAGAAACTGTGAAGTCGCACGTCGGCAACCTTCTCGCTAAACTGCATCTGGAAAACAGGACTCAGGCAGTTGTCTATGCTTTGAAGCGTGGTTTGGTCAGTCTGGAAGAGCTTGGATAGGAGCTAAAACCGTATCCGTGCACTCACCTGAAAAACTCTCGGAGCATTCGCCTGACTGGTCACGCGTCCAAACGCTGCACTTGTGATGTTCACATTAATGCCGCCAAATCGAACGTTGTTGAATGCATTGAAAGCATCCGCCTGAATCTCAAACCTTCAATCTCTCTAAAACGGGAATCTCTCGCCGCAGGACTGAAGTCTTGATTAAACAAGTGTGAATTTCTCAAGTTATGAGACAAGGTGTCAATGGATGGCACCACACCGTTGGGTTATCAAGTAAAGTTTCTCTAAGATTTCTCATAGCGAATGGGAGTCATCGGCACTGCCCAACAGTTGCTCAGTTCGCAGATCTCATTTGAAACAAAAGCAGGTCAAGACTGAAGGTCACCTTCATTGTTGCCTCTAATGGCTCCGATCGCATGGGCCTATAGATTGACAGCAACACATCTTCCAATGCTGCTGGGTCCAATTCCGTTGTTGTCGTAACGCGGCGTTGTTCCACCAAACTAAAATCATTGGCGAATGTTTCAACGGTGCGGGCCGCACGGTCACGGCCCACGCCGCGCAACTCAAGAAGATCCTCAGGTGCCGGAATGGCAACCAACAGACGTCCGTCCTTACGAAGAACACGCCGGAATTCTTCCGTATTCATTCGCGCAGTGATCGACATGATGATGGAAAACGATTGGTCCGCATAGGGGATTTGCCTATCCGCATTGGCCACAATCCATTCGCATTTAGGAAAGCGCCTAGCTGCGGCATCAATGGCAGGTATCGAAATATCAACGCCATGTGCATCTAACCCGAACTGTTCGGCAAGGCTGCCAAGGTAGAAGCCATCTCCGCAACCGGCGTCCAGCACAACGTCAGCGGCACCGGGCGCAAGGATGGAAGTAATGCCTTCAAGTAGAGGGCCCGTTACACCCCGATCATGCAAACGCCGGCGCGCTGCCACCGCATCTGCTGTATCCCCAGGCATTTTGGATTTCCGCTCCTGCGGTTGCAGAAGGTTGACGTAGCCGCTACGGGCAAAATCGAACGAATGACCGCAAGTACAAAACAGCCTCCGCCCACCTCGCTCTAAATCTAAGTGGCAGTCGCGAACAGGGCAAAGAAGCATCGGTTAAGTGTAGCGCGAGAAGCAGGAAATCGCGAGCCACGGGGACCGCAGTTGCAGGCCGCAAGACCCTATTCCCAAGCACTTGGCGCATTGCTACCGTCTGTTGTTGACCATTCTTCCAGTTGCATGTAAGTCAGTTTCCATTCGCGGATGTGCCGCCGACCATTCCAGAACTATGCAGCCAAAGTTCATCATTCGGGATCAACTGCAAAGTCCAAACACCTTCCGCCACTTGATCCACAGTAACTGTCCTACCGGCATACTGCTCACCCAACGACAAATGTCTGCTGACACTAACTATCTAATTTTCGACTGACATTCAGCCACTTGAACACAATAGTCCACTTCTTGTTTCTTCAATCACAACTCAAATCAAGATCTCTATCTCCCGCTTTATCAACACTCTACCACCACTTCGTAACTCGGAAATTACCACCACCCCTGCTATCCTGAAATAGAAGAGATAAGTTCTGGCCAGAATGCTCTTTGCAAAAAGCCCTCCCCGATTTCGTGGGAGGCGCCCGGATCGATTCGGTGCGTAGTAAAAATCAGTTGTCCGCCATCATGGAATATTCGCGTTACTTACTTGGCTGGGCGGTCAAGTAAGTGAGCCTGTAAATCAGGTAGAAACTGCTGAGGGGCAGTTTTCAGCGGATGAAGTGGTGGCGGACCGGCTGGTGAATTTGAAATACAAGTTTGTTCGCAAGGCCGCAGTGTCGAATTTTCTAGGCCAACATTTCCTTAATCAACGTACCCTCAACATCGGTCACTCGAATTTGCCGTCCGTTGTAAGGCCACGTCAGTTTTTCGTGATTCATTCCCATCAAATGCAGAATCGTAGAATGCACGTCGGCCACGCTCTTCTTGTTCTCTTCCGCCGACAAACCATACTCATCGGTGGTGCCAATTGCTTGGCCACCTTTAATACCGCCGCCTGCCAACCAAATGGTGAAACCCTGCGGATTATGATCGCGCCCATTCATCCGTTGCGAAATCGGCATGCGGCCGAACTCGCCATGCCAAATCACAAGAGTGGAATCCAGCAACCCGCGAGCCTTCAAATCAGTTAGCAGCCCCGCCACCGGCTGATCGGTTTCCTTGCAATGCAGCCCATGGTTTTCTGTAATTTCCCAGTGCGCATCCCAACTCTCTTGAAAGTTTCCGCCACCGGAAAATATCTGAACGAACCGAACGCCGCGCTCCACCAGCCGTCTGGCCATCAGACACTGCCGGCCAACGTAATCGGTATGCTGCTCTCCAATGCCGTACAATTTCCGCGTGGCATCCGATTCCTGATTCATATCCACCGCTTCCACTGCGCTCGATTGCATGCGGAAGGCCAGTTCATAGCTTTCCATCCTGGCCTGCAATTCAGTGTCTTCAGGATTCTTGCTCAGGTGCTGCTCGTTCAACTGCTTCATGTAATCCAGCCACTTCCGCTGACGTTCAGGGGTCATCTCCTTCGGTGGTTTCAAATCCACAATCGGATCGCCGGTGGAACGGAACGGGGTCCCTTGATACGAAGCCGGCATAAAGCCGTTGCCCCAATTCGGTGCGCCGCCAATGGGGCCGCCACGAAAATCGGTGAACACAACGAATGCCGGCAGATTCTGATTCTCAGTCCCTAGCCCATACGTCACCCAGCTTCCCAGACTCGGATAGCCGGTTTGGACAAAGCCCGTATTCATTTGAAACAACGCCGGACCATGATCATTGCTCTTTGAATACATGGATCGGATAAAGCACAGGTCATCCACTTTCTTGGCCACATGCGGGAATAGCGAACTTACGTCCATGCCGCTTTGGCCGTACTTTTTGAATTCCCATGGCGAAGGCATCAGCCCGCCAGGAGTTCCCTGGCTCACCACCACGCTCTTGTTCGGAATGGTTTCGCCCGCATGTTTTTTCAACATCGGCTTTGGGTCAAACGTATCCACATGGCTTACCCCGCCGTAACAAAAAATGGAGATTACGTTTTTAATCTTCGCCGGAAAGTGCGGCTGTCGCGGCGACAATGGCGAAAGCTTTGCTCCGCTCAATAAATCAGCAAATGCCAAACTGGCGATACCGCCTCCGGTTCGCATTAGAAGGTCTCTGCGGGAAAGGAATCGTTGGCTCATGGGATGTACACAAACTCGTTGATGTTGAATAGTGCCTGGCAAAAATCGTTTAGTCCGTAAGTGCTGCTGCGGATAAATTCAGTTGCTTGATGAATTTCAGCTGCGGTGGGCGGCCTGCTTAGCGCCAATTGATAGGCCGTCTTTACTTGCTCATTTGCATTAGGTGTAAGGGATTGCAACCGCTGTGCGAAGTATTTAGCGTTCATCCCAATAGCCGCATTGTTCATCATGATCAATGCCTGCGGGGCAATCGTCGATCGATTTCGACGGGCGCACGAAGTCATGCTATCCGGTTTATCGAAAACATCCAACATTGGCAGTGGGATCGTCCGCTTGCTGAACACATAAATGCTGCGCCGCCAAGTGGAAGGATCGTTGTCCGGCTTGCCTGCCCATCCGCGTTTCGAAGACGATTGAAACAGCGCTGGATCAATGAATGGATACACACCTTGTCCACCCATCGTCAAATCCAAAGTCCCAGCCACCATCATGATTTGATCGCGCACCGCTTCCGCTTCCAGCCGCCGCCGTGGCATGCGCCAGAAGGAGCGATTCTCCGGGTCAATTTTTCGGTTTTCTTCGTTATCCGTTGCTTCCATGCGATACGCCGCCGAATTCATCATCAGCCGGTGCATTGTCTTAATGCTCCAACCCTGCCGCGTGAATTCCCCAGCCAACCAATCCAGCAATTCAGGATGGCTTGGCTTTTCCCCAGTCTTGCCAAAGTTGCTGGGCGTGCGCGCAATTCCTTCGCCAAAATGATTGGCCCAAATGCGATTTACCATCACACGTGCAGTGAGCGGATTCTCTGTTGAAGCCACCCATTCCGCAAACCCTTTTCTGCGCCAACTGGATTTCGCATCCGCCGGTGGTTCAGGGAAATTCCATTCGCCGTTGTAGGCCGCTGAAAGTACCCCAGGCTTCATCACGCTGCCCTTCGACCCCGAACTTCCACGATGCAGGAAGTGGGAATCTGGAGCTTTCCTGTCCTTCTCCTTTACCGCCATCGCCGTTGCTAATTCTGCAGGCCGGCGCTTGTTGATCTCTGCAATTCGCCCTTTCAATTCTTTCTGTTTGTTTTGATCTTCAGGCGTCATCGCAGCCGTCAACTGCTCTGGCTCCACGTTGAACGTCTTTTCCACTTGGATTGCATTCAGCTTCTGGCCTTCCGTGCGCTTCTCTGGCGGAGTATTCATCGCGATCTTCACGTATTCAGGAAGTTTGGCCACCTGTTCAGCCTTCAGCATGTCCCGGTACTTCTTTTCCAATTTCGTAAGCTCGGCTTTAAGCGGTTTCTGTTCGTTGTCGATGATCTCAGTTGCCGCGTTCCACCGCTCCAATTCCTGCTTCGAAACAATGGCCGGTTCCTCCGCCTTCATAGGCCAGAACACTGCCTGAACCCGGTAATAATCCTTTTGCGCAATGGGATCGAATTTGTGGTTGTGGCAACGGGCGCACTGGATGGTCATGCCCAGAAACGAGTTGACCGTGGTGGCAATCACGTCATCCAATTCGTCCAGACGGGTCTGTTCGTCCTGCTTGTTATTTTCTGTACCCAAGCGAAGAAACCCGGTGGCAATCAAAGCATCATTGTTGCCCGGATGAAACTCATCGCCGGCAATTTGCTGCTTAACGAATTCGTCGTACGGCATGTCCTTATTAAGGGCGCTAATCACCCAGTCGCGGTAGCGAAATGAATTCGTACGTTCGCGGTCATACTCGTAACCGCCGGAATCGGAATAGCGGGCCACGTCGAGCCAATGGCGGGCCCAGCGTTCACCATATTGCGGCATCGCCAGCAGCCGCTCCACTAGATTTTCCCAAGCCTTTTCTGATGCATCGTTGACGAACTGTTCCACTTCGGTTGGAGTTGGCGGCAGCCCAATTAAGTCAAGGTATGCCCGGCGAATCAGAATACGGCGATTGGCCTCCGGCATGGGTTTCAACCCCTGCGATTCCATTTTCGCGATCAGAAATGAATCAATCGGATTCTTCGCCCAGCCTCCGGTTGCCGTCTGCGGAATTGTCTGACGGGCCGGTTTCACAAAAGCCCACCAACTCCGCTCTTCTGCTGTAATGGGGCGTTCTTCCATTTTTGCCAGCGCAGCTTTTGCATCGTCACCCTTGGTCAAATCGGGAAGCTTCGTGCCTTCATTGATCCACTTTTCCAGGATTTCAATTTCATTTGCAGTGAGCTTCTTGCCAGGAGGCATGGCCGGATTTTCTTCGCCGCGAACCAGCTTCATCAACCGGCTTTCGCCCGCTTTTCCAGCAACAGCAGCCGCTCCGCGTTCGCCACCTTTTAGAACACTTTCCGTACTGCGCAAATCCAAGCCAGACATCTTCATGGCCGACCCATGACATGCTAAGCAGTTACTCTTCAGCACCGCTGCAGCCTGTTCGGGAACACCCTGCGCGAACGTTAAAGCCGGAAGCAAAACTAGTCCACAAAATCGCATTTTACGTAGAATATCCCTTGGCCCTGATTATATCGAAATCGCTAACCCAATTTATAAGGTGGTCTGTACTTGTAGCTGAGCAAACTGTTGGCTTTTTCACTGTTGGTGAACCGCTCCGCTTTCCCATCCCACTTCAAATAACTTTCAGTGCGCAATGCAATGTGACCCAGGTGCGTATTCGACGTGGAAATGTGCCCCGTCAGAATATCGCAATTGCATTTTGCACGGCTCTTCACGCAGTCAATAAAGTTCTTCGCATGCGGGGTGGTTTCCAATCGCCCGTCCACTTTTCTTGGCTCACTAGCCGACTTCTTCGACGGACCATAAGCCTTCTCTGAATTGCGATCCAACGGTGTACGAGAACCCATCAGCCGTTCTGTTGTCATTTCTGGAACAACTTCATAACCATTGCTGTACAAATACATGGTGCCTTTTGTGCCGCGCAATTCCATGTCAGCACCCTTCTTCGGCGTCGCTGGTGCGGAGTTGGCGTTGTACTGCACAAAGGAAATCATGGTTCCGTCAAAATCCCACAACACTTCCGCCGTATCTGGAATTTCCCGATTGTCCGCCACGGCATAGTTGCCGCCCATCGCAGTCACCGCGCGCGGTGATTCCTTGCCTAAGCACCAACGCAGCATGTCCATATAATGGACTCCGAAGTTTGTAATTTGACCACCGGAATAGTGATAGAACCAGCGGAAATTATAGTAAGCTCGGTTGCGATTGTACGGCACTTTCGGTGCCGGTCCCAACCAGCGGTCCCACTCCTCTTCCGTCGGAGGAGTTGCATCGTTGCCTGTACCAATGCCATTCGGCCATTCGTTTTGCAGGTGAAAGCCGCGTGCCACTGTGACTTTGCCCAAGCCGCCTTCACGAACAAATTGCGCCGCTTCCTGCAAATATTTATTGCTTCGTCGCTGTATTCCAACCTGCACTACTCTCTTGGTTTCCCCAGCAACTTCGACCATTCGCCGACCCTCGGTCACAGTCAACGATAGAGGCTTTTCACAATACACATCCTTACCTGCATGACAGGCGTCTACGAACATAATGGCGTGCCAATGATCTGGAGTTGAAATAGCCACTGCATCCACGTTCTTGTCTTCCAGCAGTTTGCGATAGTCCTTATAACGGGCGGGAGTCACGCGTGACTGTTTGACGGCAAAGTCCATATAATCGTCGCGCAGATCACAGACCGCAACCGTGGTGGCATCGCCAAATTCCAGGAAGGCTTCATGCACCTGATCGCCGCGATTGCCAAGGCCAATGTAGCCCATACGTAAACGGTCGTTGGCACCCAGAATGCGACTATAACTCAACGCGGTCACACCAGTTGCGGCCGCGAAACTGCGACGGGAAAAGTCACCCATTTGTAAGTAACTCCTAGTATCCTTAGATTAAATGCGAAGAAGAACTGTGCTCCTTGCGCCACTGACTATCATGACAAATACTCTGCACGCCTCGACGAAAATTCTGGTGCACGGCCACCGAGGTGCTCGCGCCATGCGTCCTGAAAATACCTTACCAGCCTTTGAGTATGCGTTGGAAGTGGGAGTGGACTGCCTGGAACTCGATATGGCGGTGACCAAGGATAACGTCGTAGTGGTTTCCCATGATCCACGCATGAATCCCGCTTTCTGCACTGGCCCAACAGCGCCAAAAGCAATTCGCGAAATGACGTTGAGCGAACTGCAGCAGTGGGATGTTGGTGGTAAACAGAATGCGGCATTTCCTAAGCAAAAAACGGTTCCCGGAACACGAGTGCCGACTCTGGATCAGGTGCTTTCGCTTTCCGGCCGCGGCACCTTTGATTTCAATATTGAAACCAAAATCTTCGGAGATAAGCCGGAACTCACCCCATCACCTGAGGAGTTCGCGAAGTTGGTTTTGGCAGTCGCCCGGAAGCACAAAGTTGAAAAGCGGATCATTCTGCAATCCTTTGATTTCCGCACCTTGAAGGCGATGAAAAAGTTGGAGCCCCAAATACGCCTGTCCGCATTGCTGGAACCAGGCAAGCACGATTTTGTGGCGATTGGAAAGGAGACTGGCGCACCCATCATCAGTCCCCATCAATCGCTGGTTACTCCTCAAAATGTTGCGGAAGCGCACAAGGCAGGGTTGCAAGTAGTGCCTTGGACCGCCAACACTCCAAAGGATTGGGACAAGCTGATTGACGCCAAGGTTGACGCAATTATTTCAGACGACCCTGCGGCACTGCTGGCACATTTGAAAGCCAAAGGGCTGCACTAAATTTCTATTTCTTCTTTTTCGGCGAAAGGGAATCCAGTGCTTCTTCGATGATCTTTTCGCGATGACCGGCACCCCATTCATCCATCAAACGCTGCTCTTCAATTCCAGCCACGCGGCCCAGCAAAATGTAGCCCGGCAAGGCGTGTGGCAACGATTTCCATCGGGCCATTTCCACCAATTCTGGAACTGCCCGCTCCTTGATCCTCTCCAGCAATTTAGCATCCCGTTTTTCGGTCATGTTGACTAAAGTGAACGATGCCCTATTCCGATCGGTCCAAACCACACTTCGCAGCATTTCAATAAACCACGTTGGCTGAACGCGAATTTCCAATTCTGGTTCCTTCTCCGCTAAGGCGGCAATTGCCGACAAACTTCGCATGGCATTGTTCCGCACACCTTCATCGGGATCGCGCATGGCCAGTTGCAGCGTATCCACTACCAAGCGCTTCTTTGGGAAATAACCCAGCACCACTGCCGCGATGGCACGTTGTTCAGGGTTATCTGAGTCCTTAATTACCGCTTCCAATTTGGCTGGATTCATTTCGGCCAAGCCGATGAAACGTTCCTGCACATGCCTTGCTGCACCGTTCTGCATCAGGCTGTGGCCTTTGGAAATGTCCTCCGCAGAATCGCCTTTTTTTACGGCTTCGGCCATTGCAATTGTGAATTCTTGAAAGGCGGCGGTAATTTCCGGCGGCAGTTCTTCGGTGCCGGTTGGCTCATCTCGAAACTCGAACCCTTCCGTTCCGCGTTCCTGAACACCGACGAACAAAATTGCTTTGCCATCATCGCAACAAACTGCGGAAACACTAGCCCGCACAACGCCGCTGACCGCGGTTATCTGCTCCTCCAAGTCTGTTTTCGATCTCGGGATGGGATCGCCTGGGGAAATGGCAATCGCCTTGCGAACTTTGTCAGCGGTTGCCTTCTTTGCGCCGTAAAGTTCCACCATACCAACGCGCGGCTGCGCCACAGCAAAGCTGGAGACTACAAAAGATGTAAGTAAAATAAGCCGCAAGTTTTCTAGACGCACCAGATGCTCTCCAGGCTACGCAAACTTTTCAGCAAGTTCACTGATTACCGGCAAAGCAAGCCGCTGGCGATGGTAAGCCTTGAACATGGCCACGGCCCAGCAGCCAAGAAAAGCGAACCAGAAGGCGCTCATGATTAAGCCAAAGGCCAGGGCCAGAAATTTTGGCATGGCAAGGCTGACAATGGTGAGGCTAAACCACAACACCATGAATCCAGCTGTAAGAAATATGGATTGCAGTGCATGAATACGGATTTCGCGGCTTTTTGAATAAGGTGCCGTGGTCAGGAACAGCAGCCCTGTCAGAGCGAAAACTGAGTAACAAAGGGTGCAGACTACGTGCTTGGGAAGATCGTCCTGAGCCATGGGAACCCTTCAATTGTAACGTGAAAGCTCTCTACATTACGATTTACTAAGCTTCTGTTTGAGTGCCGTCAACATTGTGTCCAAAGATTGTCTTGGGAGATCACGGATGAATGGCCTGATGATTGCGCCTAACCCAGTGGGCACATCCCGCGAAAGGGATATAGATCGGCATTCCACCAGAGATCCGCCATTCACTGCCCTCGCCAACCAATAGGCGTTGATCCGCCAAAGGAAGCCATGGTCCTCGCCAACGGGCAATTCGTGTTCCCGTGGCCCATCGGCGTTATCCACTTCCGCAACTTTGGTGCTGTGCGACCACAGCATAAGGTCGTCCCCTGAGCGTTTTAGATTCACGTCATATTCCGTGTTCAGGTTTACCGTTAAGACGTTCTTCTTCCGGATTCGCAGATACACTTTCAGATTGTCGCCGTTGGAGGAAAGAAGCTTTCCACGGACTACCTCCGGCATTATCGACGAATGATGCTCATAATCGCGCAGTTGCGCAATCACCTCGGTTGGGGTCCGGTTAGGGATGAAAACAGTCCCAGCCCAATCGTGCACTAGTCCTCCGCGGACACTTTTTCCATGGTTCCCAAGCAAGGATTCTATGGCGATTTGGCCTGTTAGGACTCTGGATCGCTCAGCAGGAGTTGCATCAACCCGGAAAGCAGGTTTTGCTAACACCGGCTCGGTGGCGTTTACATATTCATCGAAAGCGGCGATGGTTCTGGGGTCAAGCTTGGTGCTGAATTGCGCGTGACTAATCGGCGTCAACAGGACGAAACAGACAACAGGGAGGTAGCGCATCACTTTATGGTAGATGCATTAGCCCCGTAATTTGGTTGCATCAAAATGCCTATAGCTCCAAGGTTCCCTGGTAAACCATGTCGGTGAGATTGAACACTTCCTTCAGTTTGAACAGCTGCAGGTCGGCGGTAAATTCCAGTTCTTTGTCCGCCAAACTAATTTCTGAAGACTTTGGGAAGTGGACGAAAATTCGAAGTTGCAGGCCTGAAGTGGTCACCGATGCTCGTGTGGGCTTGATGATTCTGCCCGATTTCGTTTGCAATCTGGCCGACTTCATCAGCAGCGCCTCTATGCTTTCCGTACCCTGATAAGCCAGTTCGGCGGGCAAACCGAACAGCTCCAAAACGTAGGTTGGCTCCGGAACGCCAATCAGTTCGTTCAGTTTTGAAAGCGGCAGTTTGTCCTCTCTGATTTGGTAGACAGCTTTGGCTTGCCGAACAGGCAGGGCGTTGGACCATCTCAAAAGGATGTTTGCTTTATCGGGCAGATGCGATTTGCGTGCACCAATTCCGCCCACAGGGCTGCCGATGTTGGGCGCTCCGTTATGATCGGCACCAGGAATGTTTTTGTAGTTGAACGGCTGTTCTTCCCTCTTGCGCCACGTGAATTGGACCGTCTTTGGCTTCGACCAACCGGAACCGGTGAGCAATCGAAGCACAGTGCGGTCGCTCCAATCGGGAAATGCCTTTTGATCCCATTCGGAGCCTGACACGGAAATCAGGAAAGTAAAGGTGAGCAGGCAGCGCAGGATCATCTGATATTAAGGATAGGGGAAATTGACGGTCAATAAAAAAGGTGCCGCTTTATTGGCGGCACCTTGGTTTGCTAGAGGGTCATTTTGCTTTAGAAAACAAAGCGAAGAGCAACTTGAGCACGGCGGGCGGTGGTTCCGTCCGGAGGTCCCTGGGTTGCACCAATGGCCCCGTAAGTTGCGAATGGAACCAACGCAATCTGGCCGTTCAATGGACCAGAAGTCTGACGAATAGAAGTATACTGCTGGTTAACTCTTGCACCCGATCCGGCAATGATCACGCGGTTGAAGACGTTAAAAGCTTCAAACATCAGAGAGACTTTCAACTTTTCACCAATCGGCAGAGTTTTGGTAATGCGTGCATCGGTGCGGTACAGGTCTTGAATCGCCAATGCATCAGGATCTACAAATGGAACACGGTTGGAGCCACCCAGGCCATTCAGCGAGGAAGTGGAAAACGTACCGGTGGCACGGTCTTGAACACGGATAATCGGTGTCAGTCGTTGTGCTGAGGCAGCAACCGTAACAGCCGATAGTTGCCAACCATTGACTGCGTGCCGGGCAAACCCAGAAGTACTTTTGATGAACGTTGGAGCTAGGATGGCATTGATTACCAACCGATGCCGTTGATCCGTTGAACTACCACCTTTTTCATTTCTGTAGTTGCCGTTGAAGACTGAAGTGGCAAACGACGAACCGAACAACGTGTTACCACCACCACCTTGGTTGTAATCCAGTGCATGGCTCCAGGTGTAAGCCAATGAGCCTTGCAGCCAATTGGAGTAACGACGTTTCAATGAGACAATCAAGCCGTTGTAGTAACTGTTGCCTGTGGATTCAAACTGACCTACAAAGCCAAAGGCGGGGTTGATTCTTTGGGTATAGAGGGGTGTGGTGTAGCTGCCAACCTGGCTGTTGTTGCTATCCAGAATTGGGAAAGTGGCGCTGGTTGTTGGTTCGGCGGCATTGGAATCCCGAGTTTGCAACAGGTGCAATCCACGGCTCCAAACGTACGAAGTACTTAAGCTGGTGTTCCGTGCTATTTCGCGTTCAATGGCAACATCCATTTGTTGCGAATAGGGGTTGCGCCAATTCTTGTCGGCGAAAACAACAGTGGCCGCACCAGTGACATTTGGTGCAGCGGACAAACGGTTGGGAAAAACGGGACCGGCTGCCAACTGGCTGGGAGTAGCGGCATTCAGTGCATAGTTAGCTTGATAAACCCCATTAGTTAGTTGGAGGTTCTGAATTGTGGAGGTGGTATAGCGGTTATAGAACAGACCATAGCCGGCACGGAAATTCGTCTTTGAATTCAGTGCATAGGCGATACCAAAACGGGGAGCGAAATTCGCTGCGTGATCCGTTGGAATGCGGCTGGTTTGCGGAAATGCCGGATTAGAAATCTTAGGCTGTGGAATATGAGTATATTCGAAGCGAATGCCGGGAGTGATGGTTAACTTTGGTGTTACGCGCCATTGGTCCTGCAAGAACCAGCCCATTTCCCAAATCTTGATACTGATGATGGGGTTCCCGAATGCTTGACTGTAAGTCTGCCAATTCTTGCCACTGCCGCCGCCACCAAAATCCTGGGCGAATGCAGAAAGCGTTGCATAGTTATAGGTGCCAAAGCGGTTAGCAAGGCGTTCCACGTAATCTTCAACGCGGGACCATTCAATACCGGCTTTCATACTATGCTTGCCAGATACCTTTGAGAACGTATCCACTAATTGAAAACGATTTTCGCTGGGGTTCAACCGCGGATAACCATCAGGATATCCAATGTTTCCGGTCCCTTGAACCGTGAGAGTTACTGGGCCAGTTGCAGGCAGCAGACTGGGGCTGGCCGGATCGTATTGACGGTCTTTGAAGAATCCGAAGCGGAATTCGTTCACTCCTGTTGGAGTAACAACATAGGTCCAGGAAGCGCGTGCGGTGCGGTTGAATACATTGGTATCAGCATTGTTTCCCACTCCGGCGCCATTGGTGAACGAAAGCTGGGTTTGAATTCCATTGGGGGAACGGAAGTCCATGAAGTTGTGGCTGAAGCTGAAGGAACTGCGATCACTGGGCCGATAGTCAAGTTTGGCGAACATCAGGTTGGTGTCCATTGTGCGCGGCACCAATTGCCGTTGGGTTCGGCTATTAATAAAGGCGTTGGCAACTGCGCACTGCGCGGGCGTGGCAGGCAAGGTGCAAGCGTTGCTTCGCAAAATACCCGCAGAATCGAACATAGTGCCGATCACGTTTGAGGAAACCAGCGGAGCACTGCGGCGCTGCAATTCGCCGTTGAAGAAGTAAAAGAGTTTGTCCTTAATGATGGGACCACCGATGGATGCGCCAGCTTGATGACGCCATTCAGGAGGATTAATTCCGCGAGTGGTTGAGTCGGTTGCGTTCAGGGTGCGATTGCGGAAGAACCAGTAAGCAGTACCATGAAGATCGTTGCCACCGCTGCGCGTTACTGTGTTAATCACGCCACCGGATGCCCGGCCGTATTCAGCTAGGAAGTTGGAGGTGATTACCTGAAATTCCTGAACTGCGTCCTGGGAAATGTTGGTGGTGCGAGTGCGTCCGGCGTTTTCGTTGTAGAACTGATTTGTTGTGTCGTTACCGTCGGTCAAAAACGAATTGCCGCCAGCATTTCCACGGAAGGAAATCAGACCGAACGGACCATCGGTGGTCACCCCAGGGGTAAGCAATACGAACGAGTCAACACGGCGGCCGTTGATTGGCAGCTCAAGGATTTGTTTGCTGCTGACCAGCTCTGAAACGTCGATTTTGGAACTATCAATAACAGGAGCCTGATCGCTTACTTCAACCATGGCAGCAGCTGCGGCAACCCCCAGGGTGGGTGTAAGAGTGATGGATTCACCCACCTGAACTGTGAGGCCTTTGATTTCGTATGCAGCGAATCCCTGCTTATTGATGACAACTCTATAACCGGAAGAAGGGACCAGAGCGGGCACAGTGAATGCTCCAGAACTGGTGGTATCCACTTCACGACGAATGCCTTTGGATTGGTTTTCCACAAGCACTTTGGCTCCGGGAACGGTGGCTCCACTGGCATCGGTTACGACGCCGGAGATGGTTCCAACACCAGAGCTTTGAGCGAAAATTGAGGAAGAGAGAAAAACGGCTAGGCTAAGGAACAATGAGTATTGTTTAAGCACGGGCAACTCCTTTGAGAATAGGGAACTTTGAGCAACACAAAACTTTGAGGCAACCAACAGGGGGAGCGGTCAGCGCGAAAATCCATGTTGCAACCAGGAAAACATGAGCGCGATTCACAGAAAGACCTTACACCTAGGTTAACACCGAATGGATCAAGTGACGATTACGATTTGATTGCAATATTGTAAAAGAAATTAATTCGCTGGTTGGCTCAAAACTCAATTCTCAGCAGTTTTGTCGCATTCCCCCAGGTCAGTTTCCGGAAAACTTCAGAAGTGGTGTGCAGCTTCAGAGCTGTAAGCGTTTCGCGCGCCACGCATTTTCCAGCCAGCGCTGGTTGTTTCGAACCTTGCCCCTTGCCTTTGCCATCGCTGCAACTGCAATCGGAACCGAACATTAATTTATTCTGATGGCGGGTGAGGAATCCGCCGATGAAATCAGGGTCGCGCGTCATCGCGTTACGGCCGGAGTTGGCGGAAAGGTCACCATAAAGATTAGGGTAATCAGAGAGCATTCGGTCGGTAAGCCCGCCAGGTTTGATTTTGCCGGTGGGGTAAGGCGTGTCGTTGGCGAAATCGGCACTGACGTTGGCCCAGAAGCCGTCGGCGTGTCCGATGAAGGTGGTTTTTGGGTGAGCCTTCAACATTGCTGGTAAACCAGTGAAGGGAGAAGTGAAGGTGCCTTCACCTTCGAATTGTGGAACGTCGGCAAAGTGGATGAGAACGGGAACATTCAGTTCGGCGGCAAGGTCGTAAAGGCGTCGCATCTCAGTGCTATTGACGGCAAGATGATATTTGATTTCACCGAATCCAATGGCCCCGCCTTCTTTCGATTTGCGAAGTGCCAGTAGGCCTTCCGGCTTTTGGACATCGGCTGCACCGAAACGCACATAAGTATGGGGATGCTTTTCCAAAGCCAATTTGGCCTTATCCTCATCCACCGTTCGAGTAAGTAGAACTGCATTGGTAACCCCGCAACCTTGCAAATGTTCAAAGTTAGTATCGGCCCCAGGACGAAAGTGCAAATGGATGTCAATTACATGTCCGCCCCAACTGAGCTGTGAGGAATTTTGAGCGATGGCAACTGGTGCGGCAAGAGAAGTTCCTATAAATTGGCGGCGATTCATCATGGGAGGAGGCTATCACGAATCAAGGTCAGGCTGCATTTTGGTGAAGCGCGCTTGCTAATATGGTTTGGATCTGGAGACTTCAAAAGATGAAAAAGTACATTCTATTCGTCATCGCCGCGAGCTTCCCCCTGCTGGCGGCCACTGCCGCTGATGCGATTAAAGCTGCCGACAAAGCCTGGGCTGTTGCAACCGTTAAGGCCGACGATAGTGCGCTGAACAAGCTGCTGGCAGACGACCTGATTTATATCCATTCAACGGGTGACCAGGATAACAAGAAAACGTTCATTGAAAACCAGCACAACGGGGTGCGCAAGTATCTAAAGATCGACCATGAAACGATGGACGTGAGAGTTTATGGGAATTCGGCGGTGCTCACTGGAACCGTGCAACTGGAGACGGAAATGAAAGGCGTCAAGGGTGGAGCCCATTTGCGGATAATTCACGTTTGGGTGAAGCAGGGTGGGAGTTGGAAGCTTGTTGCGCATCAATCGCTGCGGCTTGCCAACTAGTTGGACAGGAACTTCCCGATCTCTCGGATCAGGATTTGTTGCTGGGCTTTTTCAAACACGAAACCGCCGTGTGTTGTATTGTGTAATTCCAACACGCTGCCATGCTTCATGTCCCGCCGGAATTGATCAATCATTTCGCGACGGTAGGCTTTTCCATAGTCATGCCACCACTTCAGTAATTTTGCCTTGGTGGCATCGTCCCAGAGTGGGGATTTAGGCGGTTCGTCGTAGGTTACAAACACACCGAGCGCTGGAGCTTTGATGGGCTTAGTCTGGACGATACTCGTTGGAGCGAGCTATTAGTTCCAATGTTGGGTTATCGGCACCGGGCACAGCCGGAAGATTCAGATTTTCCTTGCGCCCCAGTTCGGCATTCCGAGGCAGATCATAGGCGGCGTCCAGGTAAATCAGCTTTTTCACGCGGCGTGGGTAAAAGGGTTGCGAATTGGGTTATCTCATTGCCTGCCAGTGAATAGCCGATTAAGGTCGCACGCTTTATTTTTTGGTTGTCAAGGAATGCTCTAATGTCTTCGACCAGAGTTGTATTGTCGTACCCCGATTCCGGTTTGGCCGACTGTCCCTGCCCTCGACGCGTCAACCCAAGGACATGAAATTGGCCAGTGAATGGAGTTGCGAGAGGCTCGAAATCTTCAGCAGTGCCGCCGAGGCAGGTTAGGAACAACAGCACTTCTCCCTCGCCGCCCCAATCGAGGTAGTGGAGTTTTACTCCATTTACGGTTGCGAAGCGAGGTTCAGTTGCAGCGATTCCAACCAATGTGGATAGCAGTAAAATGGCGGATCGCACATTAATACTTTACCGAAACGCAACCCGCCAAATGTAGACCATGGCTATCAACATCAGAAGCGATAAAAAAGTAGGGAGACCAGTGCTCTAACGAGTTAAGTTGTTCACGATGAGAGGAACCAGTTTGAGTCAAGTAACGCTTCAAGACCCGTACCAAAGAGT
>JAYUSZ010000462.1:0-6703 GCA_043755435.1 Bryobacterales bacterium
GGAATTGGACGCGCCACAGTCACTTTTTCTCCCGACACGGTTCAGGAATTCAAAGTAATCACTTCCACGTTTTCGGCGCAGTACGGAGCCTCGGGTGGCGGGATTATCAGCACGGTGACAAAAAGCGGCACGGACGAATACCGCGGCAATCTTTTCTGGTTCCAGCGCAACCCGGCACTGGTGGCCAAGCGATTCAACCAACCCATCCCCGCACAGTTGCGGCGCAACGAATTAGGGCTGACGTTGGGTGGCCCGGTGATCATCCCTAAAATCTACAACGGAAGACATCGCACTTTCTTTTTCGGTGCGTTTGAACCCAAGCGTTGGACCGATGGTCAGGTGCAGTACGACCGCGTCCCTACCGCCGATGAACGAATCGGCGATTTCCGCAACACCTGGACGACTCCTGGCTCCACTCGCCCTTTGCTATATGAGCAAATGACCTGTTTCCCAAGCGAAGCGGATTGCCGTCAATTGGTGCAGCGCAACCGCGCGACCAACACTACTCAGTATCCGCTGTTTTCCGCCAATGACCCCGATCCCACCAAACGGGGCTACGTGATTCCGCGAGCATATCTTGATCCCAATGCACAAAAAATGATGACTTACTTCCCGCTGCCCAACATACCTCATGACGCACAAGGCAACAATTACCAAGGCATCCGCGGAGTTACTGGCACCGATGACCGTTGGAACTTGAAAATCGACCACGTGTTGACTCAAACTAACCGGTTGAGCGTGCGCTATACCGATATCCCCAACACTGCCGGCCGCTTCCGCTTGCAGCGCGACAATTTTTTCACCAGCTACCCAGGCGATCAAAACTTAACCAGGCAAATCATGCTGAGCGATTCCCACACGATTTCGCCACGCATTGTAAATGAGTTCCGCGCCAGTTATACCTTTGCTGATTACAGCCGCGTACCTCCGGGCGATTCAGCCACCAAAAACTACACTAAAGATTTGTTCGGACTTCCCAACTTTACTGGTTATGGTATGCCTTATGTCGCGACGGGTTGGGTGGTATTCGGGTTGGATACTTCCAACCTCAGCATGGGTAAGTGGAATGAACATCACTATCAGGCCTCAAACGATACGACCTTTGTATTAGGTAAACACACTCTTACAGCTGGAGTGGATCTGCGGCTGCCCCAAATGAATGTTAAAAATGATGGCTTGGCGGAATCTTGCTGCGGGCGTTATCGCTTCAATGCCAATCAAACTGCTGCCGGAAACGCAAACGCCGTGGGTGGGCCCGGCGGCCAAGCCTTTGCGGCTTTCCTGTTGGGTGTTCCCAATGACGCCACACTGCAGGACGGAATTGTGGCTTATTACTATCGTTGGAAGAGTGCCTCGGGATTTCTGCAAGATGATTTCAAAGTTAAGCCGAACCTGACGCTGAATTTGGGTCTACGTTGGCAATACAACAGTCCGCGTGCGGAAAAGAACAACCGGCAGGCGAGCATTGATCTGGATACACCCGTGGCGCTCACCAATGCCTTGGGAAAAGTGACCGGTTACACCTTTAACTATGTGTATAGCGGCCTCAGCGGATCGGACTACATTGAACCAGCGCACAAGAAGGACTTTGAACCACGCCTGGGTTTCGCCTGGACACCAAACTGGCCCATCGTCGGTCGCAACCGTCTTGTCCTACGAGGAGGATATGGAATTAGCCACGCCCTTACCAGCGGCCGCGGCCGTAATCCCATTCCGGCATTTGGAACCGGCAGCGCGGGGAGTTGGAACTACACACAATGGACAGGCGCGGGTGCGCGTCCGCTGACGCAGGGCGTGGATCCAAACTACCTTGTCAGTTTGGGCCGCAACGTGCCCGTTGTCAAAAGTGATCCCAATTTGCTGCAGATTCCCTCCGATGGCAAGCTGTGCGCCGGCTGCACGCCCCGCGATCCGCGCGTTCCCACTGGAGACTTGCTCTCATTTGCCAAAACCAATGCCGTGCCCTACATACAAACTTTTAGCCTGACAACGCAAATGGAGCTACCAGGAACCATTGTTTTGTCGCTGGGCTACATGGGCCAAAAAGGGACCCACCTCTATTCACCCCGGCTGAACGTCAACATGCCGGATCAGGCGCAGTTTGAAGACCTGCTCAACCGAGGTGGCGACCCGGCTCAATTGGTGCCTGACCCTTTTGGCCGCGTGGACGCCAACGGCAATCTGCGCACGGTGGCACTGCAAGACTTGATGCGCCCCTTCCCCACCACCGGCAACATTGTCGTAGTGGGTCAGACCAATGCCAACTCGTTTTATAACGCAGGCACCCTCAGCCTCGATCGCCGCTTCCGTGACAACATCGGTTTCCGCTTCAACTACACCTGGTCGAAATCCATGGATGAGAATTCAGACAATCTATTGGAAACCAGTTCTTTTGCATGGGGTCCGGGACGTGTCCAGAATCCTAATGATCACCGTGCCAACCGCTCGGTTTCGTCCTTCGATTCACGGCACCGCTTGAATTACACCATGAACTGGCAATTGCCGTTCGGCAAAGGACAAAAACTGCTGGCGGGCGCAAGCCGCAAGCTGAACCACGCAGTGGGTGGTTGGAATCTGAATACTCTGGCCTCGCTCTTTAGCGGCTTCCCGTTCGCGCCTGAACTGGGAGACGCAAATGGAATCGCTTTGGGCGGCACCGGTCAGCAGCGAGTTTTCCCTGATATCGTGGCTGGCGTTCCGATTTTGAACCCCGCCTGGAACAGGAATGTAGCGAATGACGTGCCCTATTTCAACCCTGCTGCATTCGCCCGTCCAACGTTCGGCCATTACGGCAATGCGGCGAGGACTCTAGATTGGGCGCGGCTGCCGTGGACGCCCACGCTGAACATGTCGCTCTTCAAGGAAGTCCGCCCATTTGAAGACCGCAAACGCTACTTTCAATTCCGCGCTGAATTTTTCAATGTGCTAAACCACGCAACTTTCAGCATGTATTCGTTCGGCGGCAGGCCAATATTCAGTGGGACGCCACCAGTGAGCCGCACAGGACTTTCCCTTGCGGGGCCAATTCCTTATTTCATCGGCAAGACGGCGTCCGACTTCCAGCCAGGTTCGCGCGAAGCGCTTCTGGCACAGTTTTACAATACAGAATTTGGCGGGTTCCGGAGGAACAACAACAGTTCAGGGCGGATCGTACAGCTCGCCCTAAAGTTCTATTTTTGATGGGCTATTTCCCTTACCGTCTTCCATCTCACCCATATGGTTCCTCGTTCGCATTGTCCTGCTTGGTGCGATGAAAAAGCCTGGTCAGTAAGCTAGTTGCCAAGGTTCGTGCCGCGCTGCTACGATCCGTTCATAAGGCACCTGTGCCAATAACGCAAAACATTATCCAAATCTATTTGTCTGAGTACTCCGCGTAGTCAGAGTACTCTGCGGTACTCGGCCTCGGTGACCGTCATTGACGGCCCTTTTGATTCTGGCGCGAGCTGAGAGATGTATCCAGAGAGGTTGACTGAACCTACTCGGTCTGGCGAATTCTTGCCTTAGCCGCTTTAGTTCCGCCTAACCACTGCGAGCCAATCTTCTCCCGGGCTATCAGGGGGGACGCCTAAGTCCACACTGCCCGCACCGCCGCGCACGGAAACAACCTTCCCCTTCTGCAGAGCTCCTCCGGCACGGGGATTGAACCATCGAACGTGATAATTGCCCTGGGCTCCGGTGAGGTCTAGCGAAGCCGGTCCGCCATTTGGGAGATAAAGAAGATATATCTCGCCACGCTTGGCAAACAGATATCTGCCACTTTCATCAGCAGGGTCGCCGGTCATCTGCCAGAAGGGAATCCGATTGTCCCGGAAGAAGCCTAGGGCGATTCGGCAGTAGTCGAAGCTTTTGTCACGGCTCCGGAAATCTTCAGCCAGCAGATCGTTCTCAGCTAACTGGTAGCCGAAGTAATACTCAACGCCGGCACCACCGGCCAAAAGATTCCCCCATAGCGTCTTCTTCCGGATATCGTGCATACTGTGGACTGGCTTGCCCTGACGGTCTTTGCCGGCAAATCCCTTATAGCCGTCGTCGGGAGGTACACCGTGCGAGGCCGGGCCCTGCTCATCGTTGGCCACAACCCACTTGCGACCGCTCCGCGCAGACTCGTTCCTCCATTGCAGAGTCCGTTTGTGCACTTCGTTCCAATGCATTTGTAGTGAGGCACCCGTCAGCACTGACTGTTCCCCGATTAACTTCGTGTAGACACGATCCTGCCAGGGAGGAAAGGTGTGAACCACGATGTGATGCCGGTAAGGATCGGTGTCTTGAATGAACTTCGCCATGTCGCGCTGCTCTTCGGCCGACTGAGTGTTCTCTTCCCCTAGATTCCAGTTCAGCGCCAGACTGTACCCAAAACGAGCGATCAGTTCCCGCAGATACAGCTTGCGCTCAATGCCCAAGCGCCCGCCATCCATCGCCGCGGACACAATGCCTTCGCGGGGTTCTGAACCAATGCGGTTGTCGTCGTTCTCCTGTTCCTGCAACTTGAAGTGCAGGTAGAGTCCCTTTGCCTGGGCGTGATCAAACACGATCTGCCATTGATCGAGCTTGGAGACATCCATGCGCAACTTAGCAGCGGGAGAATCCTGCGGTGCCGAAACATGCGGCCAGACGTTGTCGCCGTCTCCGCCGGCCGCATAAGTCAAGAACGAAATCGAGTTCATGCCCTTGCCGGCAAGATAGTTCAGGGCGCCAATCAGCCCCTTGCCCTTATCCGTCTTCCAGGTGGGATCTCCATTCTGCCAGTCGCCAACGTGCGGGGCGTATTTCTTTAGCGGGATCTTGCGTGTGATTGTACCGTCAAACTCTTCATAGGCCAGCAGCGTCTCTGGCGAATCGGTGCCAGCTTTCAGAAAGTACTCCTGGTTGCCAGCGAAACGCAAGTAGTGCTCACCGACATAATCCAGTCGGCCTTTAGCTCGGAAGTCGTTCCCCTTTTTGTCGGACGCGACAATTGTCAAGGTTCCAGTCTCACCGTTTACTCCGTTGACGGCCGTGCCTTTGGCGTCCCCATCCACTGCCACGCGGGGGCCCTTAACCATTGCAGCCTTGTAAGTCCAAACGCCCGTTTTGTCCGGTGCGAAGTGGACCCGCCATTGATTGCCGGATCTTGCTGACGATTCGGAGGCACGACCGTCGGCGGCAAAATAGCCAGGCACCAGGTATGTGGGGCTCCCCGACTTATGCTTGAAAGTGACCTCGAGCCGGTAATCGGTGAACGGGTTCTCCTCTGCATCTTCGGCAGACTGCGGCCCGGCCCAGGTGAGCGTGAGCTTGTGCCAGAGCTTACGTTCACCGGTGACCTTCGCCGGAGCGGACATTGTGGAGGCGGCCGTGGCCGCGAGTAGCGTGAATGTTAAAAGTGAATGTTTCATTTCTTTGTTTGGTTGTCTACTAGAGTTGATTCTGGAATCCTGAGGAAATGTCGGTCAACAGCAGAGTGGAGTCAATACGCAATGCGTCCAGCGTGGTTGCGTCGGTTGCCTCCGTGATTGTGACTAAGGGAATGGTTTCAATAACAGTGACGGTTTCACTAACTTGACGCTGAGCCCGTACATCCTGCTCCCAGGCTTTCATGCCAGCGGCTTCGCAACGCACCTTGTACTCTCCAATCGGGACCGGAAGGAATGAGTATTGACCTTCGTTGTTGCAGCTAGTTGTATAACGGACTTTCGGTATCGGATTGTGTGATGGTGATCTTGGCTTTGGAGATTACCGCGCCTGTTTTTTCAGGGACAGTTCCGCGCACGGTAGCACCGCCTGAAGGCTGCGAAAATAGGGGCGAGTTGAAAACAATCGCTAGGACAAAAATCTGAAATAATCTGGCGAGCATGAAGCCCCTTTAATGGCGTGAGTGTATCACGAAGGAATAGTGGAACCTTCAATTTTCGCATGCTGACGGTGCAATAATGGCAATATGAATGCCCAAGTATTCATTGATGGCAGCGAGCTCACGCACTCGCCGTCATCGCAGGACGCCGACGATTCAATTACTACTTTACGTGCAGCAAACACCCAGCGCTAAATTCCTATGTATTCTGCAAACACTGGTTGAAAGGGGCGGCGAATTTGTTCTTGCCGGTGGAGTTGCAGGGGTTCTGCATGGGGTCCAATAACACCGTTTGATGTTGATATTCGTTCGTCGCCGTACACCAGAGAACTTAAACAGAATCCTGCGAGCGCTTGATTTGCTGGTAGCCTACTATCGTCACTCTAGAGATCGGCGATTGCGTCCCTCCAGATCGCATCTTTCACGTCCGGGCCATCAATTTGTTAATGACGTGCTTCGGTCCTTTAGACGTGTGGGGTGATTGGTAACGGCCACGATTATGACCATGTAATTAGCAATCAACACTTGACGGTGTCTCAACGTTGCTTCTTAGGCGGTTCCATGGAGGTGTTCGCTTGTTTGCGGGACCATCGTTGTTTCCACGTACGCGCGTTTCAAGGGGTAGAAAAATAGGAAAGTGGAGCGTGACAGACCCCGTTCGTTTCGAGGCTCATTTCCTACCTAGTGTAGTGTCCAACAAATAACTAGTCAGATGAAGCGGCCTTGTTACCAGCGCTCACCAGCGGTTTCAACGCTTTTTCCCAAGGACCCTCTGAAAACTTTCATTTACAAAAAATATGGCCGCGGATGCACGCTGATAAACGCGGATAAGCACAAAACAAGATTCCGATCGCCAAGCATTTGAGCGCAGTA
>JAYUSZ010000463.1:0-45085 GCA_043755435.1 Bryobacterales bacterium
ATAACGCACAATACCTTGCCGCAACGTGGCGGATGGAACAGTACGCAACACGCTCTGCCCAGTGGCATCGCGCCGGCCTTCATAGTTCATGAAGAAGAACAGTTTGTCTTTTTTGATTGGTCCACCGGCACTGGCACCAAACACGTTCCTGTTCAATTGAGCCAAGGGCACACCAGCTGCATTGTTGATGAAGCTGTTTGCATTCGTTGCCTTGTTGCGCAAGTATTCATAGGCTGAACCATGCAGCGTGTTCGTGCCACCTTTGGTGATCAACGCCACCTGAGCGCCAGAGCTGCGCCCCTGGTCAGCATTGGCGTTAGTTGTGGTGACGCGGAATTCCTGGACAGAATCCAAGGTTACACGCAGAACACTCTTGAAAGCCTCGCGGGTCTGCTGTTCATTCACGTCGATGCCGTCCAGCGTAACGTTTGCCTGATCACTGCGGCCTCCATTCACTGCGCCGCTTCGGTCGGTGGTGGTGGCCGTGCTACCCGGTTGGTCGGTAAAGCTTACACCTGGCTGCAATGACAAAAGCCCCACAACGTTTCGACCCTCAAAGGGAAGTTGAGTAATGGGCTTGGTTCCAAAAGAGTTTCCAACAGTAGCGTCAGTGGTGTTCACTTGCAAGGTATCCGATACGACTGATATGGTCTCAGTCACGGCCCCCACTTTCTCGAAAGTAACGTTCACGGTTGCCGGTGTGTTCACTAACAGCCGAATGCTGTTCACCATAACATCGGCGAAGCCAGCTGCTTTGGCCGATAGACGATATTCACCCGGAATCACCTGCACAAATGCATAGCGGCCCTGTCCGTCCGACTTTGTATCGCGGGATGCGCGAGTCCCCGTGTTCTCCAGAACAATCGCCACATTGGGAATGGCAGCTCCAGTTGGGTCGAGTACCGAACCGTTCAGCGTGGTGGCAGTCTGGGCCTGAAGAGTTGGAGCAAGGCAGGCGGCCATTATTATGGTGGCAACGGCTGTCTTGCAAAGTTGAAATGTTTGGTGCGCTCGATCGGAACTGAGACCAAGCGATGAAAAGTAGTTCGGCGAAAAACGAGTCATCGCGGGTACCGATGCCGTGGGTACCGGAGAAAGTGTATTTATTTTCATTGAATCCCTCATCTAAGAAAGCGCTTCCATCAACGAGGGGAACCGCAATCACCTGTATTGATAACAGTGTAAGGGTAAGTTAGTCGAGTGTCAAAGGGGCCAGACCACGCCGTCAAGGGTTTCTAGAGAGTTTCCACGTCTTCACATCTTCAGAAGAAACCGGTCAAACCAACGCACCATTTCCCCCATATAATCAGGGGGATTCACAGCGCCTGGAAACGTTGGCCCATGCCCTGCCCCTGGAATTTTTAGTAACTTCACAGTAACTCCAGCAGCCTTCAACTTCGCCTCCATTTCCTCTGATTGCGAATAGTTCACCTGGTCATCCTTATCGCCATGCATCAACAAAAACGGTGGATCATCAGCCGAGATGTAAGTGACTGGCGAAGCCTCTTTATGCAGACGATACTCTGCCGTATCCTTCGCCTCAGCGGTTGGCCTAGCCATGCCGAGGAGAAACCGTCCGTTGTCACCAGTAAGAAAATCCACCGGAGCAGCCCGTGCAACCACGCACTGCACCTTGGCACTTTCACGCTCCACTGGATCTGGATCCATAGAAATCCCTTTGCCATCCAAGGTGCCCAGCATACTAACCAGATGTCCGCCGGACGACCCGCCAGATGCGCCAATCCGATCTGCTCGAATGCCGAACTTAGCTGCATTGTGACGAACGAATCGAACCGCACGCTGTACGTCCTCCACCGGTGCCGGATACCGGAATCGAGGCAATGCGCGATGGTTCACGCTAAATACCGTGTATCCAGCCGCGGCCAGAGCCTTTGCATATTGCTGAGATTGCCCGTTTGATTTCAGTTCTGGAGCGCTATAGGCAAGCGGTGCCGTCCATCCACTGCCGGAAACGTAGACGACGCCATAACCGTTCGGCCGCACCGGTTTGTAGACATCCAAAAGCAAGGCCGCGCCGGAATGCATTCCATAGACGATGTTCGATTCAATGCTAAAAGTTTCGGCGGCCGACAAGCACGCGGCAAGTAGGATAGTGGTTTGGAAGATTTTCATGACGGTTTAGGCGGTCCTGTAATTATAAAGGAGGTGGAACCGCTCTACACTTCAAACCACAAAGCGCCGATATACAATTTAGGAACTTATGCGATATCTCCTCAGCCTACTTCTGTGCCTAAGCTTAACCGTCCCAACCGTGGCGAAGACCCCCAAGACCACTCGCCGCTCCGGCACTACAAGGCACATCAAAAAGATTAAGCACAAGAGAATCAAACCAGCCAGCCAGAATAAATACAAAGCTCCCAAAGCCGCCAAGCGCCCGAAGGTTACTAAGGCTAAAAGCAGAAAAGCTTAGCCAAAAGCTTCAACCTCCCATCAGGAAGTGTAGTCTTAAAGAATGCGAACTTCCCGCAGAACCTTCCTCAGCGCTATAGGGGCCAGCACGGTTGTTTCCGCTGCTTCCACCGACAAGCCCTGGGCCCTTTGGTACAAAACCCCAGCCATTGAATGGACCGATGCTCTCCCCGTCGGCAACGGCAGCTTAGGTGCCATGGTTTTCGGCGGCACCACCTCTGAACGGCTGCAGCTTAACGACGGCACATTATGGTCCGGCGCACCCAGTGATTGGAACAATCCCGCAGCCAAACAGCATCTCCTCGAAGTTCGCCGCCTTGTGCTGGATGAACAAAACTATGCCGCCGCATCTGAACTCACCAAGAAGATGCAAGGGCCCTATAACCAGTCCTTTCAGCCCCTCGGAAATCTCCACCTCAAGTTCGCCGCAAGCAAAACCTCTGACTATCGCCGCGAGTTGGATCTGGATACCGCCCTCGCCTCCGTCACTTACTCAGCCGACGGTGCAACCCATCAACGCGAAATCTTTTCCAGCGCGCCCAGCCAATGCCTGGTACTCCGGCTTACTGCACCGAAACTGAACTTTTCCATATCTCTCGATTGCCCACTGCAGTTTGAAGTCGCAACCGAAGGTTCCAATACTCTGGTTCTTCGCGGCAAAGCGCCAAAGCACGTGGACCCCAACTATCTCCGCAACACCAAGGATCCTGTAATCTTCAGCCCCGCTGATGGCCAAGGCATGCGCTTTGAAATCCGTCTGCGCGCCACAACCGAAGGTGGCTCTGTCCGCGCCAATGGCTCCGAACTTCAAATCACCGGCGCCAAGGCAGTAACTCTGCAGCTAGTTTCGGTAACCGGCTTCCGAAGTTACGATAAAGACCCTGACCTATCCGCCGAATCACTCAGCTCAATCGCCAAAAAGAAAATGAGCGCAGCCAGCAGCAAGGGCTACGCCGAACTTCGCCGCGAACATATTGCCGATCATCAACGCTTTTTCCGTCGCGTCTCACTCGACCTTGGCCTGGCCGATCCCACCCCCACCAACGAACGAGTCCTCAATGCCCGTGCCGATCCGCAACTAGCCGCCCTCTATTTCCAATATGGCCGCTACTTGTTAATCGCTAGCTCCCGCCCAGGTTCGCAGCCGGCCAATCTGCAAGGCATGTGGAGTGAACTGGTTCGTCCCCCCTGGTCCTCTAATTGGACAGTTAACATCAATACTGAAATGAATTACTGGCATGCCGAGACCACTAACTTGGCTGAGTTACATCAACCCCTGTTCGACTTAATCGAAGGGCTATCTGTAACTGGTGCAAAAACTGCCGATGTGAATTACGGAGCCCGTGGTTGGGTGGCCCACCACAACGTCGACATCTGGCGGCATTCCGCACCCGTCGGAGCTGGTTCCGGCGATCCAACCTGGGCAAACTGGCCCATGGCTGGACCATGGTTGTGCCAGCATCTTTGGGAGCATTACATGTTCGGCGGTGACGTCGAGTTCTTGAAGAAACGAGCTTATCCGCTGATGAAAGGTGCCGCTGAATTCTGTCTCGATTGGCTGGTTGAGGATCATGATGCCCACTTAGTAACCTGCCCCAGCGTTTCTCCGGAAAATCCATTTCTAACTTCCAAAGGCGAACGAGCCTCCGTCGCCGCCGCATCCACCATGGATCTGCAATTGATCCGTAATTTATTCCTCCACGTAATTGCCGCTGCCGACAAGCTAGAGACCGACAGCGAATTCAGCGAGACCCTCCAGACAGCCTTGGTAAAACTCTATCCCCTGAAAATCGGCAAGCGTGGCCAGTTGCAAGAATGGTGGAAGGATTTCGAAGAAAAAGAGCCGGGCCATCGTCACGTGTCTCACTTGTTCGCTGTATATCCCGGCGAACAGATCACGCCCCGCAGCACTCCAGACCTGGCCAAAGCGGCACGCAAATCGCTTGACCTCCGCCTCTCTTCTGGCGGCGGCTATACCGGATGGAGCCGCGCATGGATCACCGGACTCTGGGCCCGCTTCGGCGAAGGTGCCAAGGCCCATGAATCTTTGTTGGCTCTGTTTAAGGAGAGTACTGGCCCCAACTTGTTCGATACTCATCCTGCCGGCAACTCCCGTATTTTTCAAATCGACGGCAACTTTGGCGGAACAGCTGCCATTGCCGAGATGCTGCTGCAAAGTCACGACGAAGAAATCGCGCTCCTGCCCGCGCTCCCACCAGCATGGGCCGATGGACGCGTCACTGGTCTCCGCGCTCGCGGTGGACTTGAAGTTAGTCTGGCATGGAAAAACGGTCGCGCCGTCTCAGCTACTTTGAAAGCTCGGCGTGCTTCCGAAATGCAATTACGCGCTCCCTTCGGTCAGCGCATCGTCGAAGTGGTTCGCGATGGAACCGTACAACGCGTTGTCCCAGCCACTGACATGCCAATCAAATTTCGTGCCGGGGAAACCGTCGAACTCAGGTTTACATAGTTATGGAAGTCCTTCCTTATCTGCCCACCCACCTCGACGCTTGTCTTGCTATTTTTGATTCCAATACCCCAACGTTTTTCCAACCAGCCGAGCACGAATCCTTTGCTCAATTCCTCCAAAATCCCAATTGCACTTTCATCGTCTTAGAACATGACGAGGCCATTATTGGCTGCGGAGGTTTCTACCTGGACGATTCCAAAACCCACGCCCGCTTATGTTGGGGAATGATTCACCAAAGCGCTCAACGCCAAGGCCTGGGCCGCTTCCTGCTTCTCTATCGGATTCGAGAAATCGGCAAAGCAGGTGCTGTTCAAATGGTCTCTCTTCAAACTTCCCCAGCGGCTGCAACCTTCTATGAAAAGCAAGGGTTCAAGCTAACTCAGCCGACGCATTCTCACATTATCGAAATGGTAATGAAACTAACAGTCTGTCCGTAAAGACCAAAGCGGCAGTGGCGCACTTTCGGGTGATCCACTCATACACCTCGGAAGTCACCTAACCTAAATGGTGAGTGCCCTTTCGTTCCCAATTCACCTGCATAGGGCAGGGACCGGGACTAGGTAGAATGCGCGCGGGTTGCGAAATCCGGGCCTGCAATTCCCTTGAAGATGTTCTGCTTACGGAAGATCCCCAACCCAAACCACTTCCCTTCTACAAGTGTTCGTGATACCCTACCTCGTGTGCCGGTGATTATGCAGCTAAAACGCCTTTCCGGCTGCCCAATAAGTATCTTGCCGGTTACCGTAAACCTCCTTATCTGGGGCGCTCGGCACCAACAAACCGGTGCTCCATGGTCAACTAAGTCAGCTAAAGGAAAACTATGAGCAGCGTAAGAGTACTCGTCGGTACGCGCAAAGGCGCGTTTATTTTAACCTCCGATGGCAAGCGTCAAAAGTGGCAAGTGGATGGCCCCCATTTCGCCGGCTTTGAAATGTACCATCTGAAAGGATCACCGGTTGACCCTAATCGTATCTACGCATCCCAATGCAGTCCATGGTTCGGCCAGTTGATACAACGTTCAAACGACGGTGGCAAATCCTTCGAACCTGTCGGCAACAAGTTCCTCTACGACGGCATCCCCGGCACACATCAGTGGTACGACGGCACTCCTCACCCATGGGAATTCAAACGTGTCTGGCATCTGGAGCCATCCCTCACCGATACCGATACCGTTTACGCCGGCGTCGAAGATGCCGCCATGTTCAAAACCACCGACGGCGGCCTAACTTGGAATGAACTCTCCGGCCTGCGCGGCCATGGCTCAGGATCGCAATGGGCACCAGGTGCCGGCGGCATGGGCTTGCATACCATTCTCATTGATCCCACCAACCCGCAGCGAATGTACATCGCCATTTCCGCTGCAGGAGCCTTCCGCACCGACGACAGTGGCACCACTTGGAAGCCTATTAATAAAGGACTCAGCTCACTCCATATTCCAGACCCAGTCGCTGAAGTCGGTCACTGCGTCCATCGCATTGCACTCCACCCTTCCAACCCGAATCGATTGTTCATGCAGAAACATTGGGACGTCCTGCGCACCGATAACGCCGGTGAACAGTGGGAAGAGATCAGCGGCAATCTCCCTACTGATTTCGGCTTCGTCATCGACGTGCATGCTCACGAACCCAATACTATTTACGTTGTGCCCATCAAAAGCGATTCCGAACATTTCCCCATCGATGGAAAACTACAAGTCTTCCGCAGTCGCTCCGGTGGCTATGAATGGGAGGCTCTAACCAACGGACTCCCCCAAAGCAATTGCTACGTCAACATCCTCCGCGAAGCCATGGCCGTCGATTCCCTCGATTCCTGCGGCATCTACTTCGGAACAACCGGCGGCCAAGTCTACGCCTCAGCCGATGCCGGCGACAATTGGGCCCCCATCGTGCGCGACCTTCCCGCAGTCCTATCCGTTGAAGTGCAGACCATCCCGTGATCAGAGTAGTTTTGCCAGCTCACTTACGAAACCTGTCCAAAACAGCAGGTGAAGTTACTCTGGAAGTAAGTGGCCCAGTAACTATCCAAGCCTTGCTTGATGCCTTGGAGCTGCAATACCCCATGCTCCAAGGCACTATCCGCGATCATGGCACCCTGCTGCGCCGGCCGTTTGTTAGGTTCTTCGCTTGTTCGGAGGACGTTTCTCATGAAACTCACGATTTCGTCCTGCCCGAAGCCGTCGTCTCAGGAACCGAGCCCTTTTTGATCATCGGCGCAATCTCTGGAGGCTAGTCAACTAACTTAACTCTGCGGAAACAAGAATCCTTCCTCCGCAAAATGCTGGTCAAACGCGAATGCCCTGCGAACCTGCCGTTGCCGCATCACCTCAAAACTGCTGCAATCCACCAGGCTTAACTTCCTTCGCCGTGCCGCAAGTCGCGCCGCCATTGCAATCCTGTGCACCTGCTCATCAACCCAGTGCACATTTATCATTGGCCGCATCTCTTCCTCAATCACTCGGACCGCTTCCAAACCCAAACGATGCTGCGCCAAAGCACAACATTCCATTAATACATAGTTGCTGGTAAGCAGCGCCTCCTGCGAATCCAGTAACAAACCCCAAGTCTCTTTGGCTAAATTATGCTCAAGGTCATCGCGATCCAGAACTGCATAAATTGCTGAGGTGTCTACAAAGGTCATGATTCACCAAACGCATTTGCCAAATAACGGTCATGCTCCCGGCTTCCGTTTGGTGACCCCGACCCAAATCGCCCCGCCGCAAGTCGCGCCCGCTCCAGCCGATCCGCAGAGTTGATCCCACCTTCCTGTTTAACCAGCAGATCAACTCCAATGCGTATCAACTCCGCAACCGATTGGTCTCGCGCAACCGACATTTGCCGTAAGGTTTCCGCTTGAGATTCGGTTAGCTGAATTTGAGTTCGTATCATGATTACACTATAGCAAAATGTGATTACATGATGTTTACAACGATCCCAGATCGAACCCCTTGGTCTTTGTCCTCCGATTACGAGCATTGATTCTGGTTGCTGCGGAGATCCGGTCTTGGTATGGTCAATTTAGCAACCCCCATGAGCGAACAAGACGAAACCTCATCTTCGGCTGAACTTCCTGCCGGCGACCCTTCTATAGCGGATGAGATTCTGGAGCCGCTAACACCCGAACCACCCGAAACACCTCTTGAAGCCGTCCGTGGCGAGGATCGTCTGGAAATTGTCGACGTGCTGCGTGGCCTCTCGCTCTTGGGCATCCTCGCTGCCAACATGCGCGGCCATAATGCGCCGGAAATCTTATACTTCAACATCAATAGTTGGTTTGACCAGCCCTACGACAAGATAGCCCAGACCTTCGTCAACGCCTTTATTCAAGGCAAATTCATCAGCATCTTCTCGTTCCTGTTCGGGCTGGGCTTCGCCGTTCAATTCACACGTGGCATGGAGCGGGGCAAGGCGGTGGGGGGCTGGTTCGCGCGCAATTTACGCCTGGCTTTATGGATTTGTTTCGCCGTGATGATCGCAGTGCCGATGGCATCACAGTTGGTTTATGGTCCGGGCAAAGTCCCCATGGCTGCCCGGGTGCCTTTGGCGTTTGCGGGTGTCACGGTCCTCTGGGGGTTGTATCTGCTGCGCTTCCGGAAGATGAGCGCGCATGACCGAGAGTTTTCGGGTTATTTTGCAAAGAGGCTTCTGCTGCTTTATGGTTTGGGGTGGCTGCATGTTTCTCTGCTCTGGTGGGGTGATGTGCTGACGCAATACGCGACAGCCGGCTTCATGCTGTTGATGTTTCGCAATGCCAAGCTGAAAACGGTGGCTATCTGGGGGTGGGCGATGGCGCTGGTGCCAATTGCCGGCTTCACGGGCTACACGATTTACAGCATCTTCAGGCCTCCCACGATACCTAAGCCACCGAACCTTTCGGCACTGGCCTGCAAAGTGGAGAGTGCGAATTGGCTATATTCGACGGGCTCGCCGCTCGAACTGATCGCCGACCGCGTGCATGCGGTGTGGGCGATGATGCCATTCATAACCGTCGGGGTGGCTTTTGGTTTGATGCCTTGTTTCCTGCTGGGCCTGTGGGTCTGGAAAAAGGGAATTGTGGAGAACCTGGAGGAGTGGGTGCCGAGGTTAAAGCGGGTCTGGCTGTGGCTCGTTCCCGTGGCCTTGTTCTATTGGATGTTTGGCTTCCTTGTGCCCTATGTGGTGACGATACCGCGAGGACAAGTTAGCGTGCTGGCCTACTGCCGCGAGTTGTCCCGCAATGGGCTTGGCATTTTCGTGGCGCTGTTCTACGTTCTGTCTTTTGTATTAGCGGTGCGGAAGCCGACCATCTGGGCCTTCTTCCGCCCCTGTGGTGCTATTGGACGGCTGAGTCTGTCGAACTACCTGCTGCAGTCGTTGATCGGCGTCCTGCTTTTCACCAGCACTGGCTTGGCGTTCTTTGGCCACGGCATCTTCCTTTATGGGAAGATTGGCCCACTGCTGGATCTTCCGATCACACTGGTTATCTATCTTGCGCAGATTCCCTTGAGTCAGTGGTACTTGCGGCATTACCGCATCGGGCCGGTGGAGTGGCTTTGGCGTAGTTTGTCCTACGGAGAGCCGCAACGTTTTCGGCGCTGACCAACTGCCAACGCGACCTTGTCCGTAAGGGCAGTCTTCAAATGCCCAGCGCTGCGCCACCCTGCCACTTAACTCAAGGTAGTTGGGCTATGGTAACATGACTCTACTCGTCTGAAATATTGAGTTCTAACGCTTCGAGGTTTCTATGTCAAACACTTTTCGTTCTCTCTTTCTAATTCTTTGCGCGTCCGTGGCACTAGCCCAGAGCGATCGCGGCACAATCACGGGCACTGTCGCCGATCCAGGGGGAGCAGTCATTGCCAATGCAACTGTGATAGCCCTTAACCCAGCCACAGGGGGGCAATTCAAAACTCAGACTACTGATACGGGCAACTTCACCATCGCGTCCGTCCCCGCTGGTATCTACAACTTGACAGTGGAAATCGCCGGCTTTCGGAAGTTTGAACAACAGGGTCTCCGCATCCAAGTCAGTCAGACTGCTCGTGTCGACGTGTCCATGCAGATCGGTGCCGTTACTGATTCCGTCACTGTCACCGGAGACGTTGCTTTGCTGAAGACCGAAAATGCAACACAATCCGCCACAGTCGGACGGGAGCAACTCAATCAGCTTCCACTCAATTTCGCCATTGGTGCGGGAGCCGTTCGCAACCCGTTAAGTTTTCTGCAACTGGCCCCCGGTGCCAGCATCAGCGGTTGGAATACGATCCGTGTAAACGGTGCACCTGCGGGAACATTTAAGATCATTTTTGAAGGGCAGGATTCCTCCAGCGGCTTGGATCAACGCGTCTCCGACGAATCGCAGCCTTCCGTCGAAGCGCTGGAAGAATTCACGCTACAGACCTCTAACTACTCCGCTGAATTCGGCCAAGCCGGCGGCGGATTGTTTAACTTCACAGCACGCTCCGGCACCAATCAATTCCATGGAGCCCTCTACGATTACTTCGCTCACGAAAAGCTCTATGCCGGTCGCCCATTTACGAATAACGGGACTGGCGGCCTTATCCGTCCTCAAGTTCGCCGGCACGATTTAGGGGCATCGATCGGTGGTCCCATCTCGATTCCAAAACTGTATAACGGCAAGAATCGCTCGTTTTTCTTTTTTAACTTTGAAATGTTCCGCGATGAATCCACTAATTTTCTGGGCTTTGGCACGGTGCCAACCCAGGCCTATCGCGACGGTAATTTTGCAGCCGCCCTTACTGGCCGCAATCTGGGTACGGACGGCCTGGGCCGCGCGCTGCTTGAGAACACCATCTACGATCCAGCTTCTAACTTCACCAATGCTGGGGACGGACGCGTTTATCGCAACCCATTCGTTGGGAACATCATTCCGCCAAGCCGTCTGGATCCGGTCGCGCTGAAGATCCAGGGCCTGATCCCAACGCCCGCTGTTGCAGGCCTGCACCGCCAAATATAATGGCTTTCGATGCTATTGGGCAACTTGGTTTGAAAGGTGCCTTCGCCTCTGGCTTCCCACGCATGACTGGATTGGGCAGTGCTCAAGGTGGCATGGGGTTGGACTTTGGACCCACGAATCGCTCGCTATACTTACAGGACAAACCAAATGCCAACGCCAGCCTTACCGTAATTCGAGGTAACCACTCCTACAAATTCGGTGGGGAATGGAAGTTTGAAAATTTCACGAATATCAGCACCGGCGGAGTTGCAGGTTCTTATGCGTTTGGCGCCGCACAAAGCGGCCTGCCATCGCTTCAGGGTGTGGCACTGCCCGGCGGAAACGTGGGTTTCCCATACGCCAGTTTCTTACTGGGAGCAGCGAACACGGCCAGCGTCGGCAATCCGCAGGACCCTCAATACCGCCGTCCTGCTTGGGCAATGTTTGCTCAGGACACTTGGAAATTGACTCGTAAAATAACGCTCGATTATGGCGTTCGCTATGATTATCAACCCGCACCACGCGAACTGCATGACCGCACTTCCATGTTCGCCCCTGGGGTCAGGAATCCTTCAGCAGGTGGTCTGTTGGGTGGAACTCAATATGGTGGTTCAGGAGCAGGGCGCTGTAACTGCTCTTTGACGGATACTTACAAATTGGCCTTCGGCCCGCGCATTGGCGTAGCTTACAAAATGGATAACAAGACGGTTATCCGGGCTGGCATTGCCTTATCCTATGCGCAAGTTACTCCGTTCGGTTACATCGGCGGTGGCAACTCGCTGGGTATGGGCTTCAATTCCATCGGTTTCAGCAATCCAAACTTCGGCGAAGCTGGCGTTCTTCTGCGCACGGGCTTGCAGTACAACACCTCCGACCTGCTCTCCGCTTCCTACGATCCTGGCATCCGCCCGCAAGCTGGCCAAATCAATTCTCCCCCAAATCTGGTTGATCGTAATGGTGGACGCCCTCCGCGTATGTTGAGCTGGAGCGCTGGTTTGCAACGGGAAGTTACTAAGGACCTTGTCATTGAAGCTTCTTATGTTGGCAACCGTGGTGTCTGGTTCAAAGCCGATGGTCTTAACGATTACAACGGCCTCACCGAAGCTCGCATCAAGTCGGCTGGACTCGATATCCGTAATGCTGCGGACAGGTCTCTATTAACATCCACCATCGCGTCTCCCGCAGTTGTAGCACGCGGTTTCACGAAACCTTATGCGGCCTTCCCCAACACGGCAACGCTAGCGCAATCCTTACGCCCCTATCCTCAGTTCGCCAACTTGACATCGCTCTGGGCACCGCTCGGCAGCAGTTGGTATGACTCACTGCAGATGAAGGCTACGAAGCGCTATTCCCGTGGTCTTGATTTCACAATTGCGTATACCTTTGCAAAAACACTGGCCACTGTGGAAGATCAGAACGGCGGCATTGTTCCAACCAACGACGTTTATAACAGGCGGAATCAGAAGACTTACTCAAGTAGCGATCAGCCTCATATTTTCGTAACTGGCTTTAACTATCAGACGCCGAAATTAGGGGCAAGCAAAGTTGCACAGGCCTTATCTGGCGGATGGACATTTGGTGGCATTCTCCGCTATGCCAGCGGATTTGTTATCCGCGTCCCAACGTCCAATAACAACCTGGGATCGCTGCTGTTCCGCGGGACTAACGTGAACCGGGTTGCCGGGCAATCACCGTTTCTGAAAGATCCGAACTGCCGCTGCTTTGATCCGAATAAAGAGTTCATCCTGAACCCTGCCGCTTGGTCCGACGCCGCTCCTGGCGAATGGGGTTATGCAGCAGCTTACTATGGGGACTATCGCACGGCCCGCCGTCCAGATGAACAATTGAGCCTTGGCCGTGTTTTCCAAGTTAAGGAAAAACGATCGTTCTCCTTGCGTCTTGAAATGTTCAACGTGTTCAACCGAACCTATTTGAACAATCCTGATTCAGGAAATTCACAGGCAACACAGGTGGTCAATGCAGCAGGTGCGGTTGTTTCCGGCTTCGGTCGAGTCAATACCGCTAGCACGTTCCTGCCACCTCGTAGTGGGCAAATCGTGGCACGGTTCCAATTTTAGGCCCGTAGCAGTTGTGGGAGCTTGTCGAAGTGATCATCGCGGGAAAGCAATGTCAGTTCATGCTGCACGGCTAGGCTGGCGATCCACAGGTCGTTTGTAGGTATTGGTGTTCCCGCCTTCCTGAGTTGCGCGAAAAGGCGGGCGTAATACTCTGAAGTTTCTCGAGTAGGAAAAAGTACTCCAATCCCTGGCTGATGGAGAAATTGTTGCAATAGATTTTCGTTATTATGCGATCGGTTCCCACCAAGGAACCCAGCCTTGATTTCGCCCATTGTGATGAACGGAACCCAAACCTCAACCGACTGCTCAACCAGAACCACAGTTTCCCGATCTCCGCGTAGCACGTCGGTCAGCCGATTCGTGTCGAGAAGAATTCTCATTTCCAGAGAGTTTCGTCGATCTTGCGTTGTTCTTCCAGTATGCCGTCGAACTCCTGATCGCTTTCCCATTTACCGGCAATGGAATCAAGGGACCGATAAGTTCTGCCAGTAGCGCCGGAAATTTTTGTTAACTCGTCTACAATCAATTGGTTGAAGCTTAGTTTCCGTCGTGACGCTTCCGCTCGCAAAGCGCTATCCACATTCACCGGAATTCCGCGAATGGTGTATTGAAGCGGTGAAAGGGCCATTACAGCTTTTGTAGTCATATTCTGCCTACAGTGTACTTTAAATTTGAATACTTTGTCAAGAGTATTCTGTAGCTGCGCGACCAAGTTGACTTAGGGTATCCTTTGAGTGCATGGTGCGTCCAAGCATTAGCCTCCTCAGTTTCGCCATGTTGCTGCAAGCACAAGAGAAAATAACCTTGACGCTTTCTGCGGCTGTCAATCTGGCGCTAACCGAAAATAAGCATCGCGTAGCAATTCGGCAACGGGTGGAATCCTCCAAAGGCCTGGAATTGCAAGCTGGACTGAAGCCGAACTTGCGCGCTTCATTTCTAGTAGAAAACCTGCGAGCTTGGGAATCACCAGCTTTCCGGTTGCAAACATCCCCTGATACTTGGGGGTTTTTGAATCAAATTGTAGAATCGGGCGGAAAACGAGAGCGACGGGTGGATCTGGCGCATGAGCAAACTGGACGGGCGTCGCTGGAGGCTGAATTATTTGAACGGCAACTTAAGTTAAGGGTGCGGCAAGCTTACTGGTCCGCAGCCGGAGCGTATCGGCTTGCTGGATTGGCTCAATCGCAACATGAGGCGTTTGGTCAGCTTGTCGAAAACAACCGGATGAAGGTGAAGGAAGGAGTAGTCGCGGAAGTGGACCTTCTGCGAACCGAACTGGAGCAGAAGCGGCTTGAGCTTACCTGGCGCGCCGCAGTCATCGAAGCCAACCGGCTTACCACAGTACTGTGGCGCGAAATCGGAGTCAGCGAGTTCAAGGAAGTGGAATTCACCGAAGCCCTTGAACCATTGCCGCCGCCCCCTCAAGAACCCGCAGATCGCAAAGGTCGGCCTGAATTGAAGTTGTTGCAGCAATCTGTTCAAATCGCTGATGCCAACATTCGGCTGCAGCAAGCCAATGCCAAGCCCGATCCTTTGTTCCAATATGGCTATAAACGGACTTCAGGCTTGGATACAATTCTGGCAGGGTTTCAAATTGACATTCCGAATCGCAACAAGAATCAAGGCAACATCGCCGCCGCATCTGGCGAACGCCGCTCGTCAGAATTGCAGGTCCAGGCAATGACCACTCAAATTGAAGCCGACGTCAAAAGTGCATGGCAGGAATACCGACAAAGACGCCGCTTGCTGGAAGAATCCTTACCGCCTATGCGATCGAGTTCAGTTGAAGCCCTGCGGTTGGCGCGCGGCGCGTATACACTGGGCGGAGTAGATCTGCTTCGTCTGCTTGACGCACAACGTGTGAATCTCGATATTGAAACCACTTACATCCGTACGCTTATAGAATTGCGGCAGGCTCAAGAAAATCTGGAATACGCGCTAGGGGTTGACCAATAATGAAGCAATTTTGGTTGTTGGGTCTTCTAATGCTTGCGGGAGCTTGCACCAAGGAACCGGTGAAGGCTAGGGAGGAAGCGAAGGTTCCAGCCAATGGATCCATGGAAGTAAACCAAGCGGGGCAGCGTTTGGCGGGTATTGAAACTGTTGTGGTGGAAATGAAGTCGCTTCCGACTGAACTGGAAGCACCAGGAACATTGGGATGGAACGAAGATCGCACCTGGACAGCAGGAGCGGTCACAGGCGGGAAGATCGTAAAGAGCGCTGCCAAAGTGGGCGACACCGTTAAGGTGGGCCAAGTGCTTGCCCAAATGCACACTCACGAAGTGCACGATACCAAGGCCTCCTTGCGCCAGGCATTGACGGAACGTGCACGGGCTCAATCGCAATTGCAGATGGCTGAACGCACGCGGGATCGTATGAAGCGGCTGTACGATTTGAAGGCTGTGGCGCTGATGGAAGTGGAACATGCGGAAGGCGAAATTCGCAATGCCGAAGCAGCCATCAAACGAGCTGCCGCGGATATTGAACGGGAAACTCAACATTTGACGGAAGTGCTGGAAATTTCCGCTGATCTTGAAGACAAACATCCTGGTGGAGTGGATCAGGATGAGTTGGTTCCTATTAAAGCTCCTAGTAATGGGTTGGTTGTGGAACGTAAGATCAGTACCGGCGTTGTGGTAACAGCGGGGCAGGAATGCTTCGTGATTACGGACCCGGAGAGCTTGTGGCTGATTGCATCGTTTCCAGAAGCTGCCTTGTCGCAACTTCGAGTGGGGCTGAAAGTGCAAGTAGAGGTGCAGGCGTTTCCAGGGCAGATTTTCACGGGCAACATCGCTCGCCTCGGCGACACGCTAGACCATGAAACGCGGACTCTAAAGGTCCGGATCGTAATGGCGGCACACGGAAAGTTAAAGCCTGAGATGTTCGCTCGCGTCCGGTTGGGCGGTGCTAGTCAACCAGCACTTACAATTCCTGAGAGCGCGGTGCAGGACGTCAACGGGCAAATGACTGTGTTTGTGCGCACCGATGCAACCAGTTTCGAACCTCGGCCGATTACTGGGGAAATCAAGCAAGGCCGCGTTCTGGTTTCAAAAGGCCTGAAGGCCGGGGACAAACTCGCCGCCAATGGAAGTTACTTATTGAAGGGCAAGCTTGCAGGTACTTCCGAGGAATAGGATTAGCTAATCTTGCTCTCCAAACTTATTGATTCCTGTCTGGACAACCATTGGATTGTGGTTCTGCTTCTGTTGTTGGTTGTCGGATCGGGCGTTTACGTAGCGGTGAATCTTCCGATTGATGCCTTCCCAGACCTTACTAACAACCAGGTAGTTGTAATCACCGAAGCTGGACCGATGTCGCCAACAGAAGTGGAACAGCAGGTAACCTATCCCATTGAGTCATCCCTAATGGGGCTTCCGAAAATGTTGGAGATGCGATCCGTTTCCAAACTTGGCCTCTCTTTAATAACAGTTGTGCTGGATGATTCGGTGGACACTTACTTTGCCAGGCAGTTAGTGAACGAACGGCTCCGCGAAGTTCGTAGCCGATTGCCCAAAGGTTTGGAGCCGGTTTTGGGGCCAGTGGCAACTGCTTTCGGAGAAATTTTCCAATACACGGTGGATGGTGCCGGGACTAGCTTGATGGAGCGTAAGACTCTGCAGGATTGGGTGATTCGCCCACAACTCCGCACCATTCCGGGAGTGAATGAAGTGAATAGCTGGGGTGGCCTCAGCAAGCAAATCACAGTGGAAGCCGACCCTGCCGCACTGCTTCGATACAACCTCACACTGCACGATCTATTCACACGTCTGGAGGCCAGCAATCGCAACTTCGGCGGCGGATTCATTGAACACGAAGCCGAGCAATATACCGTGATGGGTATGGGTCGCGTGAAGTCACCCGAAGAATTGGAAAAAGTAGTGCTGGTGGCGCGTCAAGGCGTCCCGGTTTTGGTTCGCGATGTGGCCCGTGTGAAATTGGACAACATCCCCCGGCAAGGTGCGGTTGTCAAAGATGGAACCGGCGAAACGGTTTGCGGCATGGCAATCATGTTGAAGGGTGAAAACAGTCAAGCGGTGATCGAAAGAGTGCAGAAAAAACTTGCATCCATTCGACTACCAAAGGGAGTACAAATTGTTCCTTTCTACGATCAATCGGATGTGATCAATTCCACAGTGTCCACGGTTCGCAAGAATCTGCTGGAAGCTGGTTTCCTTGTTTCTGCAGTTCTTCTGTTGTTCCTTGGCAATGTGAGAGCGGCATTAATTGTTGCTATGGTGATTCCTGTCTCCATGTTGTTCGGCTTTTTCGGCATGGCCGTATTTGGCGTTTCGGTAAACCTGATGAGCCTTGGTGCCATTGATTTCGGCATGATCGTAGACGGAGCTGTGGTGATGATGGAAAACTCCATGCGCCACGTGGCCAAAGATAATTCTGAAAATGCGGTTCGAAATGCTGCAAAGGAAGTGGCGCGGCCCATTCTTTTCGGCGTTGCAATTATCATTGCCGTCTATCTGCCTATTTTCTTTCTACAGGATCTGGAAGGCCGCATGTTTCGGCCTATGGCGATAACCGTGTGTGCCTCCTTGCTGGGCTCATTGCTGCTGGCGCTTACCATTGTTCCGGTGCTCTCCCAAATGTTGTTGAAGCGGGATACGCACCACTTTGAACCTGCCTGGCTGGACCGTTTGACGGGTTGGTATTTGAAGTCGCTTGATGTTGCACTTGCTCACCGTGCCATCACGGTGCTGCTGGCGATAACTGCTCTTGGGGTTGCCATTAGTTCGCTATTCTTCATTGGCTCGGAGTTCATGCCGAAACTTGATGAAGGCTCGCTACTCATTGAGAGTAGAAAGTTGCCGGGAATAAACGTTCCCTATTCGGCTTCCATTTCCAGTCAAATAGAAAAGATCGTAATGCAGTTTCCAGAAGTGAAAGGTGTGGTTACCAAGCTTGGCCGACCTGACGTTGCCACAGAGGCAATGGGTGTGAACGCGGGTGATATCTACGTGCTGTTCAAACCAGAATCGCGTTGGGTGGCAGGCAAGGAAAAAGAAGATCTGATAGGACGCATGGCGAAGAAATTGGAAGAGTTTCCAGGCATGAGCTTCAACTTCACACAGCCCATGGCGATGCGTGTGGATGAGGCAATTTCCGGGGTCAAGGGCGATATTGCAATCAAGATTTTCGGCGAAGATTCCAGCACTCTTGAGAAATTGGGTGAGCGTGCCATGGCTGCGCTAAAGCAAATTCAAGGTGTAGCTGATTTGCAAGTGGAAGTGACATCCGGCGTTGCTGAACTACGAGTGGAACCAGACCGAGTAGCCCTGGCTCGCTATGGATTGTCTATTGCCGATGTCGAAGAATGCATTGATTCCGCCACTGGCGGTAGGCCCGTTTCCGATTTCGTAGAAGGGCAGCGGCGATTTCCCATTGTGATGCGGCTTCCAGAATCCTACCGTAAAGATCTTGATAAACTCCGCGACTTGATTTTGAAGTCACCCACTGGAGAACAGGTGCGCCTACGTCAAGTTGCCAGTCTTGCTGTGACGCGTGGACCTGAAATAATCAATCGCGAAGATGGGCAGCGGCGTATAGTTGTGCAGTGCAATGTTCGAGGGCGCGATCTGGGTAGCTTTGTCGATGCGGCACAAGCAGCAGTGGCTAAATCCGTTGTACTGCCTCCTGGATATTCCATCGCCTGGGGCGGTCAGTTTGAAAATCAGGCAAGGGCCACCAAACGCCTTGCGATTCTTCTGCCTGCCTCCATCTTGATTATCCTTGGGCTGCTGTTCGCCACGTTCCATTCCATCAAGCAGGCTCTGTTGATTCTGTTTGCCGTTCCCTTTTCCTTAATCGGTGGCATTGCAGCACTATGGCTGCGAGGACTGAACCTCAACCTATCAGCATCAGTTGGTTTCATCGCCTTGTTCGGCGTCGCGGTATTGAATGGAATCGTACTAGTCAGCATGATCAACCAGTTGCGCCTGACAGAAAAGATGCCGTTGAACGAGGCTGTTCGCAAGGGTGCAGGGCTGCGGTTAAGACCAGTGTTGATGACCGCACTGGTGGCTAGCCTTGGTTTTATTCCGATGGCGTTTTCCACCACACCCGGTTCAGAAGTACAGCGACCGCTTGCCACAGTTGTGGTCGGTGGCCTGATTTCGGCTACTGTGCTTACGCTCTATTTGCTGCCGATCATGTATCCGTTTTTCGCGGGCAAGAACGAGCAGCACCTGGAATCCTAAGCCAGGATCTCTTTCACCACATTCCCGGCCACATCGGTCAATCGGAAATTGCGGCCACTGTAAGGGTAGGTTAACTTCGTATGATCCAGCCCCATAAGGTGCAGCACGGTTGCGTGCAGATCGTGTACATGGACCTTCTTATCTACGGCCTGATAACCAAAATCATCCGTTGCCCCATGTGCAATGCCGCCCTTCACACCGCCGCCAGCCAGCAGCGTCGTGAATCCTTCGTTGTTATGATTGCGCCCATTTTGCACATTGATTCGTCCAGCAACTTCCGTCCAAGGCCGACGCCCGAATTCTCCGCCAATGATAACCAGCGTTTCTTTCAGTAAACCGGAAGCCTTCAAATCCTGGAGCAATGCCGCTATCGGCTGATCGGCCTGCTGTGCCAATTTTCGATGCACCATAATATCGTGATGGCTGTCCCACGGCTTATCGTTGCCAAAGTACACTTGCACCACTCGAACACCGCGCTCCACCAACCGCCGCGCCACCAAGCAGCCTCGCGCAAAATCGCCGTCGCGAGTAGCTGACTTGATTTTCATTTCAGAAGTGTCGCGCATGCCCGTCACCCCGTAACGCTCGCGAACGGCTTCGGGTTCCTTTGAAACATCAAACGCATCCATCGCCTCGGCCTGCATGCGGTAAGCGACTTCCATGGATTGAATGCGTCCTTCCAACTGGCTATCCGGTCCACGTTTAGCAAGCTCCATGCGATTCAACTTTTCCCACAACTCAACCCGTTTGCGCTGCTCTTCCAAATTGCCTGAGCGGCTGCGTAAGTGCTGGATCATCTTTTCCGGATCGGTCTCATCACAAGGTACATAGGTCCCTTGATAAACGGCTGGCAAGAACGCAGAGCTCCAAAGTTGCGAGCCCACGTCAGGTACCCCAGCGCACATGGAAATGAAGCCCGGTAGGTTTCGATTTTCGCTACCCAGGCCATAAGTAAGCCATGCACCCATCGATGGAAATCCAGGGATGATTCGGCCAACGTTCATTTGCAAAATAGCTTGCGGATGCGCGGGTAAGTCAGTATGCATGGAACGAATGACGCAGATGTCATCAATGGACTGCGCCATTTTTTGGAACAGATCGCTGACTTCCAAACCGCTTTTGCCGTAGCGTTTGAAAGGGAATGGGGACTGCATCAGCTTGCCACGTTCCTCTTTGGCTTTGGCATTGTCACCGGGCATGGCGCTGCCGTTGAACTTGGTCAACATCGGTTTTGGATCAAACGTATCCACCTGCGATGGGCCGCCGTTCAGAAACAAAAAGATCACCTGCTTGGCTTTCGGCGCAAAGTGTGGAGCTTTGGGTAGTAACGATCCGGCGTCGCCACGGACTTCATTTGCCAGCAGACCAGCCAGCCCAACCATTCCAAATCCGGTCCCTGTTTGTCGAAGAGCTTCTCGCCTTGTCATTTCATTCACTCCGCTAATTCACGAACAACAACTCATTGGAACTAAGCAATACCTGCGCATATGGCTGCCAAGCCTCGGCACCACTAGCAAGAAATTCCCGGCCAATGCGTAGCTCCTCCGCTGTAGCATCACGGCCAAATACCAGCTTGTATGCTTGCCGAATCCGCTCGTCCGCCGGCTTCTCTGTGCCAATGCGTGCGTTCAATGCTTTGGCGCGGGCCTCCAGGAATTCGCTATTCAGGAAGAACAACTGCTGCAATGGCGTGGCCGTTGCGATGCGCTTTTCTGCACTTAAATTAGGGTTGGGGAAATCAAACAGAGCAAGCGTGCCATCCAATTTACGACGGCTAACAAAACCATAAACCGACCGTTTCTTGTTGCCGCTATTTTCCAGAGCAACGGGTTTGCCACCGCCCGCAACATCCAGTTCACCAGCAACGCTTAGCAGCGTGTCCCGCATCGCTTCCGCATCCAGCCGTTGACGATTGGCGCGCCACAACAAACGATTGTCTGGATCAACCGCAAAATTTGATTCAATACTGTCTGAACTCAATTGATAAGTAGCCGACAACATGATCTCGCGATGCAGCTTCTTCATGCTCCAGCCATTTTCAATAAAACTGCTAGCAAGATAATCCAGCAATTCCGGATTACTAGGAGTGTCCCCCATTCGCCCGAAGTTACTTACTGTCTTTACCAGACCTTCGCCAAAATGATGTTGCCAAATGCGATTCACCATAACGCGCGCTGTAAGTGGATTCGTCGGGCTGGCAATGGCATCGGCTAGTTCCCTACGTCCGCTGCCGTTCTTGAAAGGCTTTGGCTCGCCTTCGGAAAGGATGGATAAGAACGCCCGCGGTGCCACTTCCCCTAAATTTTCAGCCACGCCGTTGATCTGCACTCTTTCATCAATTGGTGTTGGATTATCCTTGATGGCATGTGCGAACGCATATTGCGTGGGTAAGTTGGTTTGCAGTTCTTTCAACTCTGCCCGCATGTTGCTCAAGTAGGACTTCCATTGCCCTTCAAAGAAACGCTCCACCGTACCATCCGATGTCAGATAGCCGCGGTTGGGGCCATAGTACAGAATGCCGTCTTCTTCCTGCTTGAACTCGCGACCGTAGAAGTCATTGAAGAATAGGTCACGCCACAAGTAAAAGCGGTCTGCAGGCAGCGCGAAGGTTTCACCCTTCGTATTAGGATCATTCGTAGCCTTGGCGGAAAGATTCTTCTCGTCCACCTTTTTCCGTTCCTGAAATACAGCCAGCGCCTCTTGTTTGAATTGGCTCAGGTTAAACGATTCGTCACGCCAGCCTTGCAGATACTTGTTATCAATGGGACCGGTTTTCAAATAGGTCACCCAACGCTCCAGCGTGATTTGGTCCAGTTGATCCGTCGAAGCCACAACTGCAACGGACTGTGGATTCGCTCCAAGCACCTTGCGGGCGGCGCGAATGTATCGAGGAGAATCGGCGGCCAGCACTTCGGCCAGTTGTGTTGCCTGGTTATGTAGGAAGCTTTGAATGCGTACCTTCAGTTCGTCTATCTTCTTCGTCTGCGCCTTGTAAGTCTTCACTTCGTCGCCGGAAGCTAACTCAAATTCTGCACGCTTGGTGCTGCTGAAGACGCCTTGCAGGGCGTAGTAATCCTTCGTTGGAATTGGATCGAATTTGTGATCGTGGCACTGAGCACATGCGCCGGTTAATCCTAAAAACCCTCGCGTTGTAACGTCCACCCGATCGTCAGTTAGTTCCGGGCTGAGTCCGTAGAAACCCAGGCCGACTGCCAACTGTTTGTTCTTTTCATCCAACTGATCGCCGGCGATTTGGGCCTTCACGAAAGTGTCGTAGGGCATGTCGTCGTTGAAGGCTTGAATCACCCAATCGCGATAGCGGAACGAATTTGGATACGGCAACTCCACGTCGCTATCTAATCGGTCATCCGCGTACCGGGCAACATCTAACCAGTAGCGGGCCCACCGTTCGCCATACTGTTTTGAGCCAAGCAAGTGATCCACAATTTTTGCAAATGCCCCGGACGATGTATCTTTTACGAAAGCTTCCGTCGCTTCAAACGTTGGCGGCAACCCAGTAAGATCCACATAGGCACGTCGAATCAAATCGCGTTTCTGAGCAGCAGGGTTAGGCTTCAGCCCTTTTGATTCCAGCTTTGCTAGAACCAACCGGTCAATCGTCGAATGCGCCCAGGCACTGTTCTTCACTTGTGGCAGTGCAGGTTTAGTGATGGGTTGAAAGGCCCAAAACTTCCGTTGGTCGGCAGTGATCACATACTTGCCTTTCCCTGAAGTGGCAGGTGCCGGAACTTCAGGCCAGAAGGCCCCGTCCTTGATCCATGCTGTTAGCAACGCAATTTCAGCGTCGGGCATTTTGCCTTGCCCCATTGGCATTTTCATCTTTTCGCTGGAATGCTCAATAGCCTGAATCAGCAAGCTCTCTTCCGGTTTACCAGGGACCACAGCGGGCCCGGTTTTCCCACCCTTTAACAAGCCGTTGCGCGAATTCATCGCCAAACCACCCAACGGAGCAGTGGAGTGGCACCCGTAACAACGGTTGGCAAGAATCGGACGAATCTTCATCTCGAAGTGTTCGGACCTATCAACAGGCGCAGCGAGGGAAAGCTGACAGAGAAGGAACCACGAAGCAACGAAACATTTTGGAAATGGCGAATCAGACATAGAGCTAGCCATTTCGATGCTATCACGAGCCTTGGCGACGTGCAGAGTCAAGCAGGGGTGTCTCAAGACTGAGGGGACTTTATAGTTGGAATAATCTTGCGTTTGAACGGTGTTAGTCAATAGCCGGATCGTTGGTTCTCCAATGCAGGGAAACGACGGGAGTAGGAAGCCAAAATCGTGGAATCCAGGACTCACAAAGGTATGATTTCTTATATAGGCGTCCGCTCCCTCAAGCCTCTAGACCATCTAGAAGTGGAGCGGCGATATAGAACGGCAACTTGGCAGAATGACGCAAAGCGCAGTTGACTTTGAAAATTATTTTCTAACTTCCTGTACATGGAGCAATGGATCGGGTATAAATTGATCCATGGCAGACAATCCTTCTTCCCGACGAAAGTTTATTCAGGGCGGTGCCGGTGCCCTATCGGTTGCCGCTCTAGCCAGTGAAGTACTGGCGCAAACCTCCACAGCTTCAGCCACAGGACTTCCAACGCGCATGTTGGGAAGAACTGGCAAAAGGGTTTCCATACTGGCCATGGGTGGCTGGCATATCGGATCGCTGAAGGACGATTCAGAGGCTATCCGAATTATGCACGCCGCGATTGATGAAGGGCTGACCTTCTTTGATAATGCTTGGGATTATCACAACGGACATTCCGAAGAAGTGATGGGCAAAGCCCTCAGCGGTGGCCGGAGAGAAAAGGTGTTCCTGATGACCAAGAATTGCGAACGCGACTACGCCGGATCAATGAAGAATTTGGAGGATTCGCTGCGGCGTCTGCAAACAGATCATCTTGATCTATGGCAATTTCATGAAATGGTGTACGACAACGATCCCGATTGGGTGTTTGAAAAGGGCGGATTAAAGGCTGCACTTGAGGCTAAGAAAGCTGGCAAGGTTCGCTTCATTGGATTCACTGGCCATAAGGACCCGCGCATTCATTTGAAAATGTTGGGCAAGCCATATGATTGGGATTCGGCGCAGATGCCAATTAATTTGTTGGACCGCTTTTACCGCAGCTTTCAGCAAGAAGTGGTGCCGGTGTGTTTGCGGAAGAACGTCGGCGTGATTGGCATGAAGGGCCTCGCAGGTGGAAACACCGAGGGGCGGCTTATCGAAAAACTAGGCATGAAGGCAGAGGATTGTTACCGCTACTCGCTGAGTTTGCCAGTGACTTCCCAGGTGGTGGGAATCACAACCATGGAGCAGCTGAAAGCGGACGTGGCCATGGCGCGAAACTTCAAGCCGATGGTATTATCCGAAAGAAATGAATTGCTGAGTAAGGTGCGTGGTGAGGCATCCGACGGTCGGCATGAGTTGTTCAAATCGGCTAAGACCTATGATGGGCCACACCATAGAAAGCAACATGGGTTTGACACGGACTAGTTTATTCATAAGAACTTCCCGTACACGGTTCTCCACGCGCACGTGAGCCGAAGGCGAAGCTACTAGTCTGGAAGCCGACTTGCGCGATCCGCACCTGTCGTAAAAGGTGTCTTTACCTGGGGAACGCCGGGGAACACGACGATGGTTGATCGAGGAGAAGAGCTTGGCGCGCCGGACGCGGTGCCCTCGGAACGCAGCCTTCGGGGGAAACTCAGCGCGAGCGTGGTAAAAAACAAGCCACACGTGCCGCAGACCGACGCGATCTTCGAGGATCGGATCAATCGCTAGGTGAACGCGCGAGGCGGACGATGGCACGGCTCGGTCGTCCCTCGACGCCAAGACCGTGGTGCCGACAGGCAAATTGCGTCGTGTCGGAAAGAGCCAACAAGCACACCAAGCGCTCGACCAGGATCTGAAACTCGTGGCCAAACTTTCTCCCTTTGCCATCCACCGCCTGGACACTGGGGAAACCGGGTTGAGTTACCACTGGAGGCGCGACGGCTCTGTTTTGTCCGATTGAGGCCAATGAAAAGTATCCGCTGTTGATCTTTTCCGCATGGGGGGGTCCGCAAAGTCCTCATCGTCGAGATTCTCGCTGTTTGTGCCGCTCGGCTCTGTCCCCTTTTCTCCCTTTTCTCGTCTTCGTCAAAGTATATGTTCAGGCTGACCCTGTCTTCTGACCCTGTCTTCTCTGTCTTCTGCCTGCCATCCAGGCAGCAGCTCTTGGGAGGTTGTGGTTGTCACGCTCCACGTGGTTACTCCGTAACCTATGCTCAAAAAGGCGATCGACACGCTTTCCACGCCATTACTCCCAGGGCGACGTGAATGGCGATTGCGAGTGACAGGACCAACCAGTCATTGGTTGTGAAAGGTATGGCGATCACATGCACCTGCCCGACTCCTGATTGCGGGCTGCTCAAAGAAATCTCCTTGGGCCATCCAGAACCCCAGAGCCGCAAGGCGACCACCAAGTCAGCCAATAAGACGACCGTGACTGCCAACACCAGTGGTAGTTTCAAAAAGCGGATCATCGATTCAACCTCATTGTCGCGGTTTGTTTGCCTCAGGGTTTAGTGGCACTGCATATCGGCGCGGAGCAATTCCCTCCCGAAAGCCTGTTGATTGACACCCGCTGCCTGTCCAGCGACTCGGCCGTCTGCCGCAGCCTCGCGTCCAAAGTACTTAACGACCCCACCGATATCATTGGACAAAGGCTGGTAGACATCTCCGATGAACTGATGACCGAGTTCGTGCGATAGCGTATTGGTTACAAATGGATAGATGTTACGATTGCTGACATCATTGACGTTGAGGAACGTAACCGCCGTATCGTTGTTCTTGTCAACACCAGAAAGCAACACTATTACCTGCAGCTGTTTTTCGCATCCATTGACCGCTCCCTGCGGCTCCTGTGCAAGTCCCAGTCGAGGCACTGTATTGCAACCCGTCATCGGTAACGGCCAAGAATCGGTAGTTGGGAAGGCCGGCTCTTCTTACGCGTGGGAGCCGTCGATCTTTTGAAAATTGATGAGATCGAAGAAGAGTTCGAATTTCAGTGTGACTAGGGCGGCTAGGATGGATCCTACCCGATACAGCAAACCCTTGCCGAAGCCCCAGTGCTTGGCTTGATAGGTGGCAGCGCCTTGGATGAAATCGGCTTCCACTAGTGATGCTTCTTCACGCGGTGGGACGCCGGGGCCGAGTGCGTAAATACTATCACAGTGCTGGCGACGCACGCCGTTTCGTCACGAAGTGAAGCTAGAGCATATTGCTATTGGGTTCGTTTTGCAAACAACATTGTTTGAATTTTCGGCCTGATTTGCAGGGGCAGAGGTCGTTGCGGCCAACCTTTGATTGTGGACGGACGTAGGGCGGCGACTTTTGGCGGGTGTATTGGCCTGGTATGAATTGGAGAGTTGCCGGGAAATTGGGTTCGTTTTGCAAAATTGGTTTTTGGGGTGGGGTTTCTGATTTTACTCGGCGGAATTCGTTGAGTAATTTGAGTAAGCTGCGCTCGGTGCGATGGCGGAAGACGTGGATTCGGTCGATGGTTTTAGAGGTTGAGAGCAAGGGGTCGGCACCTTCGGTGCGGGCGAGATTGGCTTCGATGTAGTTGGCCCTTTGAATGTTCCAAGTGGCGAGGATGATTAATTCGACTAGCGTGTGCTCGATGGTGTTTTGGGGTTGCAGGTCGAATTCGAAGGTTTCGCAAATGCAATCGAAGTGGAAGTGATCTTCGTCGGTTAGCAGAACGGCTTGTTTGGAGTAGAAGCCGAATTTGCGGGCGTTTTCGGCAGAGCGGGCTTTGCCTTCGAAGGTGGTGGGTCCAGTGGAATGCTGGGCGTTGGCGATGTTGGCGGCGATTTGGGATGCGGATGTCATGGGATTTTTCCTTGATTGGATTTTCCCATGGGGTGGCAAGCGGGCTGGGTTGGGTGGTGGTGGAAGTGGTTTGGAGTGAGGGGGTTGGGGATTTGGAATTGGTGGTGACTGGGATTGGCGCATTGATAATAATCCGACCCAGCCTTGCGGTCCGGGCGGCCCATCATTGCTGGAACAGGCATTTCGGTGCGAACTATCGCAATTGAAAGCAATAGTGAGCTCAACCTTGAGGAGATCGCCGCCGACCGCCCACCTCTTTCACTTGCTCAAGTCTATGCCGCGCTGGCATTCTATCACTCCAACAAGAAAGAGATCGACGCTGACATCGCGGCTGAAGATCAGGCCTACGATGAGGGTGTTCGTGCGTCGTGTCTGCCGCTTCGTGCTTGAACGTGAAATTCTACTTCGATGAAGACTCCGCGAAGCATCGCTTGGTCTCAGCCTTGCGGACTCATGCTATCGATGTGTTGACTACGCTCGAAACTGGAAGAAATACAAGTCGATTGAATCGGTGAGCAGTGTTCCGCCATCCTGTTTCTGGAAATGATGTTCATGCCGACCTCCACGCCTGCTTCGAGGCCCTTGCCCGCTAGAGAGGTTCAAACTTAGGGAACAGCCACCAGGGGGCGCATTGAAACGTTTTGCGTCCATCCATCACTATCCTCATTAGTACCGGTCCAATGACTGGATCGGCCAAAGGAGATGATATGGCTACGAAGCGAGTATCGAAGAAGGCAGCAGCACCACCTGTGCTGTTTAGCTACAGCGTGAAGTTTCTCTGTGGAACCCAGAAGGTTTTACCAAACGATAAATGTTCGACGGTTCGGCCGGGCATTTATGCCACCGACATCAACATTCATAACCCCAGCACAACGAAAGTCGCCGAGATTAGAAAGAACTTTTTAGTTTTAGTGCGCAATGGGGAAGTGCTGGGCCGTGAGCCTGACATGGTGGAAGGGAAAGTGCTGGATCAGATTGGGCTGAAACCGAACTCTGCCACTATGGATGACTGCTGCAGAATCAGTCGATTGTTGGATCTCTCATTAGGCAGCATTACAATTGGGTTCCTGGAAATCATTAGCACCCAGGAACTGAATGTGACGGCTGTTTATACCTTGACGGACGAATCGACCAGAGCTGTGAGCTTGGACGTGGAGACCATTGCGGGAAAACGGAAGCTTTAAATTAATTAAGCGTGGGATCCATCGATCTTTTGAAAATTGATGAGATCGAAGAAGAGGCCGAATTTGAGTGTGAGCAGTGCCGCGAAGATGGATCCCACTCTATACAACAAACCCTTGGCGAAGCCCCAGTGCTTGGCTTGATAGGTGGCTGCGCCTTGGATGAAATCGGCTTCCACTAATGACTCGGCTTCGAGCGGTGGGACGCCGGGGCCCACTGTGGCTTTGGCATCTTTTGCCCACAAAATGTTCTTGCCGGCGTGGTTAATTTGGAAGCAGATTTCGGCGTCGGCCCAACTGTCGCCGAAGCGCTGGTCGAGGAAATTCATGCCTCGCAGGAAAGTCATGCGGACTAGGAAGGCCTGGAAACTGGGGAATGCTAGTGTGGTTTCCGATGCTGTTGGCTGGCGCGATGGGGGCCTTAGGTTTCCGGGGGCGGGAAGGTCGCGGGTGAAGTTTGCTGGTTCACCGGCTGGGGTTACTAATTGCGGGACAACGGCACTGGCTTCGGGCGAGGTTTCTAAGATCGCGATCAGTTTGGCGATGGCGTCCTTTTCAAAGCGAACTGCGGGGTCGGCCAGAAGAATGAATTCTGCACGGGCGCTGCGCAAGGCAATGTTGACGGCTTTGACCCATCCGAAGTTTTTGGGCAATTTCAGAAACGTGATTGTCTCGTTGTACTTTTCGCGGAGGGCTAGAGTGTTGTCGGACGATCCGTTATCCATGACGATGACTTCCAGGGCATCGCGGTTGGATGCGGCCTGAATGGCGTCGAGGGCGGCTTCCAGTTCGGCCTCGCGGTTGCGCGAAACCAGAATTATGGTCGCCTGTTTGATTGCCGGTTGTTGTTCGTCGTGAATTGGATCTGCCATGGGATTTTTCAAATTGAGAAAACAAACGGCGCAAGGAACAAGCCCTTGCGCCGTTTGTACATCATTACGAAAGCACTAGGATTGCGCTTCAGCTTCGCCGCCTTCCTGACCTTCACGCATAGCCTTAAGACGATCTTCACGGCGCTTGGCGCGGTCTGCAGAGCGCTTCACCAGCTCTGAACCCACCAGTTCCAGAATCGCAGTTTCGGCACCATCGCCCTGACGCCAAGCCAGTTTCACGACGCGTGTATAGCCGCCGTTGCGTTGGCCGAAGCGGGAACCCATCTTATCGAACAGTTTCTGCACAGAAGCAGGCGTCATAAGAAAAGAAGCTGCCTTACGGCGTGAAGCCAGATCGCCCTTCTTTGCCAGCGTGATCATATTGTCCACCAACGGAGCGGCGGCTTTGGCCTTGGTTACCGTTGTGGTGATGCGTTCCTCAACAATTACGCTGGTTACCAGACCGCGAAGCAGTGCTTTGCGGGCACTGGCGTTCCGCTGGAGTTTGTATCCGGAGATCTTGTTTTTCATTTCTTCTTACCTTGACGTTCTACTTATGAATCTTATTCGGCTTCGACTAAATCTTCGTCGTCCATATCGTCATCGGACATGGGAGGAGGTCCGCCGACAGGGGCAACTAAGCGGCCGGAGGCGTCCATTTTCATCCCAAACGACATGTTGAGGCCGCCGAGGATTTCCTTGATTTCGTTGAGTGACTTGCGTCCGAAATTTTTGGTGCGCAGCATTTCCGCTTCGGTCTTCTGCACAAGGTCGCCAATGGATTGAATATTGGCATTCTTCAAGCAGTTATAGGAGCGGACGCTGAGTTCAAGCTCTTCCACAGAGCGGTTGAGCACTTCGTTCAACTGGCCCGTTGCGCGTTCGGCTGGCTCTTCGGTGACTTCGCTGACTTCTTCGAAGTTAATGAAGATGCTCATGTGGTCTTTCACCAACTTTGAGGCTTGGCCGATGGCATCCTGCGGAGCGATAGCCCCGTTGGTCCACACTTCAATGGTCAACTTATCGTAATCTGTCATTTGGCCCAGGCGAGCCGCTTCAACAGAAAAGTTCACTTTGCGAACGGGTGAGTGAACCGAATCGATGGGGATGTAGCCGAGGGGAAGATCTTCGTCGAAGTTACGATCGGCGGCAACATAACCGCGACCGATTCTGAGACGCATTTCGATATTCAGTTTGCCACCTTCACCAACTGTGGCGATGTGCATGTTACGATCGAGCACTTCCACGTCGGCATCGGTTTCAATCTGACCGCTTAATACTTCACCCGGTGTATCCACAACCAGACGCACGGTATGAACCACGTCGGTCATCATCTTAAAGGGAACCTGCTTCAGGTTCAGGATGATGTCAGTTGCATCTTCCACCACGCCAGGGATGGGGCTGAATTCATGAGCCACACCTTCAATGCGCACGGCTGTGATGGCCGCGCCTTCGATGGAGCTCAACAACACACGGCGTAACGAGGTGCCGATGGTGGTGCCAAAGCCGCGCTCAAACGGCTGGGCGGTAAAACCACCAAAACGTTCTGTGAGTGTATCGGTATTCGCCACCAGGCGCTTCGGTTTTTGGAAACCTTTGAACATTCAATCTCCTTGCGTACAGGTCTAATAGTTCCTGATTTGGCGACCCGATTTCTCAAGCCGCCGCGGGCAGCGCGTTTAATGCCAACGCGCTACTTGGAGTAAAGCTCGACAATGAGCTGTTCGTTCAATTGGATCTGAACTAGATCTTCGCGCTTGGGAATTCCAATGACTCTTCCCTTTAGCGCTTCACGGTCCATTTCGAGCCAGGGAGGGGTTGGCTGATGGGCCGTTGCGTCCCGGGCTGAAAGAATATTTGCGTTGTTTTTGGCGCTTTCGCGAATGTCCACAACATCGTTCGGTACAACGGTGTAAGAAGGGATATTGACCCGCTTACCGTTGACGTTGACGTGTCCGTGACGGACAACCTGGCGGGCAGCGGAACGGCTGGTGCCCAGACCCATGCGGTAAATCACGTTATCGAGGCGACGTTCCAGCAAACCGAGCATCACTTCGCCGGTTACGCCTTTCATCTTATTCGCCTTTTCAAACAGGTTGCGGAACTGGCCTTCCAGCACACCGTAATAACGGCGGGCCTTCTGCTTTTCACGAAGCTGCAAACCGTAGCCGACAATCTTTGGCTTACGATCCTTGCCATGCTGTCCTGGGGGAAAATTGCGCTTTTCAATGGCACACTTTTCAGTGTGGCAGCGCTCACCCTTCAGAAACAGCTTCATCCCTTCGCGACGGCATTGCCGGCACTTGGGACCATTATACTTTGCCATTCAATCTCCTTAAAACCATTTAGCAACTTTAGAGCTAAAGGTGCAGTTTACAACCAGCGCTTTCCGATTACCGGCAGCTTCGGTTTTCTTCCTGCTTACTACTGGCCCATTTAGATCCCTTAGGGAAACATATGGACATCATTAAATTATACAACAACAAATCTACATGCAAAATCGGGGCGAAGGCTGTGGGCCTTGCCCCGCCAAAAAGTAACAAGCGCAAAACGGACTCGCCGAAGCGGCCTTTGCGCTTTGCAACTGTAACCGCGCCAAAGGGGATCAAACCCGGCGCTTTTTCGGAGGACGGCAGCCATTGTGAGGAATAGGCGTGACGTCTTTGATGCTACGAACTTCAATGCCGATAGTAGAAAGAACACGAACGGCTGATTCGCGACCGGCACCCGGGCCAGCTACACGAACTTCCACCACGCGAAGACCAGATTCTTTCGCTTTGTTAGCAGCGGTTAGCGATGCCTGCTGCGCTGCAAAGGGGGTACCTTTGCGCGATCCACGAAACCCAAGAGAACCAGAACTGGACCAGGAGAGCACATTGCCGAGCGGGTCAGCAAAAGTGATGATGGTGTTGTTAAAGGTTGCCTGGACGTGGCACACGCCCATTGGTACGCTCTTTTTCTCCTTCTTTTTAAAGGATTTTTTGCCGGAATTCTTTGTCTTAGCTGGTGCTTTTGCCATGTGTATGTTTCGAAACCTTTACTTGGTTGCTTTCTTCTTAGCAGTAACTGTGCCGCGGCGCGGACCTTTGCGCGTGCGGGCATTGGTGTGAGTACGTTGGCCGCGAGCTGGCAACGAACGGCGATGACGGAGTCCACGATAAGAACCCATTTCGATGAGACGTTTAATGTTCATCGAAACTTCCTTACGCAGATCGCCTTCCACCGATCCTTCGGCTTCAATCAATGTACGGATCTTGTTCACTTCGTCTTCGGTTAAATCCGAAACGCGCTTGTTCTTATCCACACCGCTGCGATGCAAGATGGATTGTGAACGAGTCTTACCGATACCGTAAATATAAGTGAGACCGATCTCGGCTCTTTTCTTGGCTGGCAAATCGACGCCTGCAATACGTGCCATTCTTAAACGCTCCTACCTTAACCCTGACGCTGCTTGTGTTTTGGATTGACGCAGATCACACGAACCACGCCTTCGCGGTTGACGATCTTGCAATTAACACAGAGTTTTTTTACGCTTGCGCGAACTTTCATAATTTCCTCAGTAAACTCGTTATCCGGCCACGACCTGGATCGAGCGGCGAGACTTCCACCTGAACCCGATCCCCGGGCCTGAGCCGGGTGAAATTCTTTTCCCTCACCCCTGCGGGATGGGCCAAAACTTGTTGCCGTGAAGCAAGCTCCAAACGAACCATGCCGTTGGGCATCAACTCCAAAACCGTGGCTTCCGTAGAATCTGCCATCTACTACTATAACATCCGGTCAGCCTAGACCGCTTGCTTGCGCGCGCAGCTCGGTAAATCATACGGTAGCCAAGTCGCGATCTAACACTTAGGGTCTGGTAAGAACCCAGGGACCATCTGCCGTTACTGCCACGCAATGTTCAAAATGCGCTGAGGCTGAACCATCCACTGTTACTGCCGTCCACTTATCGGCCAAAACTCTTGAGGCTGGCTTGCCGGCATTCACCATCGGCTCAATCGCCAGGACCATTCCTTCTTTCAATCGCGGATTTTCTCCGCGGCGGTCCACATAATTGGGAACCTGGGGCTCTTCGTGCAACTGCGTCCCGATTCCGTGACCTACAAACTCCCGGACGATGGTGAAGCCACTGGCTTCTACAAACTTTTGCACCGTCTCGCAAACATCAAAAAGCCGGTTGCCGACTCGAACCTTATCAATGGCCAGTTCCAGAGACTCTTTGGTTACTTCCATCAACTTGGTAAGCACTGGGGAAATCTCCCCGATGGCTACTGTGATGGCCGAATCCCCAAAGTACCCGTCCAACTGAACGCCGGTGTCGATGGAAACGATGTCGCCCTTTTTGAGGGCTCGTTTCGGAGATGGCATTCCATGCACAATCTCTTCGTTCACCGAGGTACACAAAACATATGGGTACCGATTCCCGGCTGCTGCCGAATAATACCCTTTGAATGCCGGTTTGGCCCCAGCATCGCGGATCATTTTCTCCGCCACCAGTTCCAACTCGAAGGTTGTGATACCCTCGACCGCCATTTCCCGCATCCGATTCAGAATCTGATGGACCAGCAACCCGCTGCGCCTCATCTTTTGCAATTCCGAAGGACTCTTGCGAATAATCATTGCCAACCTGAACGGCTAAGCACCCACTTCAACTAACTACCGCTACGGCGGCCGCGAATTCTACCAGCCCGTGGAGTGAATCCTTCGTAATGGCGCATGATCAGCTGCGCTTCAATCTGATTGATGGTATCCATTGCCACACCGACGACGATCAGCAAGGAAGTTCCACCGAAGTAAAACGAGACGTTCAACCCGTCCAGCAGGAAACGCGGGAAATGCGCGTCAATCCAATTGCCCATCAAGGGCAGATGCTGGAGTTTGATGCCGGAGATCATGATTTCCGGCAAAAGACACAAGATAGAGAGGTACAAGCCGCCCACCACTGTGATCTTGGTTAGGATGTTGTTCATGTAATCAGCGGTATTCTTGCCGGGACGAATGCCGGGAACAAAGCCGCCGTACTTACGCATGTTATCCGCTGCTTCATTCGGATTGAAGATGAGGCTTACATAGAAGAAGCAGAAGAAGACGATTAGAAGGATGAACAGGATGATGTAGAGCGGTTCCGCGTGATTGATTGCGCGGAGCATACCGGAAAGGTAGGCGTTGTCGCGAACCCAAGCCAGTTGCATGGCGGTTTGCGGAAAGGTCAACAAGCTGGAAGCGAAGATGACTGGAATCACGCCACCGGCGTTGACTTTAAGAGGCAAGTGAGTGGACATACCGCCCATCATTTTGCGGCCGACCACTCGGCGGGCATATTGAACGGGGATGCGACGTTCGCCGCGTTCAACCAGTACGATGAAGGCGACAACCAGAACCATGATCGCAAGGATGATGATCAGTTGGAGGGCGTTCCATTCTTTGGTGACGGCGACGTTAGTATAGATGTTTTGAATGGCCGAGGGCAGCCCGACGACGATGCCGGTGAAAATGATCAACGACATGCCGTTGCCGATTCCACGTTCGGAGATTTGTTCGCCCAGCCACATGATAAAGGCTGTACCGGTGGTGAGCGTGATCATGGTTAAGAACACGAACCAGGGACCGGGGTTGATGACAAATCCGCCGGAAGCCTGCAGCGCGGTGGCCATGGTGGCCGACTGCACTAAGGCAAGAATGACGGTGAGGTAACGGGTCCACTGGGTGATTTTACGACGGCCCAGTTCGCCTTCCTTCGAGAGCTTCTCAAGCGTGGGCACTACCAGGGTCATCAATTGGAGAATGATGGACGAGGTAATGTAAGGCATAATGCCCAACGCAAAAATGGTGAGACGGCGGAACATTCCGCCGGAAAATAGATCAAACATTCCCAACACTGTGCCCTGGTTTTGCCGGAAGAATTCTTCCAGTTTGTTGGCGTCGATACCGGGCGTAGGCAAGTGTCCGCCTAACCGGTAGATGGCCAACATGGCCAGAGTGAACAGAATTCGTCTCCGGAGGTCCGGGATTCGGAATGCGTTCGCGATTGCATCAAAGAACTTCATGTCTTCTCCGCGCCCTTACTTCTGCTTCTTCTTACTATTCTTGACAGGTGCTGGGATCCGCTGAGCGATCACCGTTACGGTGCCACCTGCCGCTTTTATTTTTTCTTCGGCAGCTTTGGAAAACAGATGACCGGAGACATTCAATGCGCGGGTGAGTTCCCCGTTGGCAAGAATCTTCAGGCCGTCTCCCATCTTATGGATAACACCCAGCTCCAAAAGATTTTCTGGAGTAAACGTGGTGCCTTCCAATTTTTCCATGGTGCCGACATTGACCAGGGCGTAATGCTTTTTGAAAATATTGGTAAATCCGCGCTTTGGCAAACGGCGGTGAAGGGGCATTTGGCCGCCTTCAAAACCGCGCATTTTGGAATAGCCGCTGATGGAACGTGCGCCCTTTGCGCCGCGACCGGAAAACTTACCGCGCCCGGTACCCATACCTTGGCCAACGCGTTGCTTCTTGTGGTTTTGACCCTTGGGCGGCTTAATATTTGATAAATTCATTTTCGTGTCTCCGCGTGTCTATCAGTTATTCAACGATTGCAAGCAGGTGCGGAATTTTTGCAACCATGCCACGGAACGACGGCGTATCGGGTCGCGTAACCGTCCGATTGAGGGTCTTCAGGCCAAGGGAACGCACAATCACCTTATGCTTTTCGGGAGTGCAGATCGGGCTGCGGACCAGTTTGATCTTAATCATCTTCTGCGACATAACACGTTTCTTCCTATTCACACTTACAACAAAAATCTTACATCTTGTCGAGCGCAAGGCCACGCAGATCGGCAACCGTCTGCTTGTCCCGCAATTGCTGCAACCCATTGATGGTTGCTTTTACTGAGTTGTGCGGATTCCGCGAACCCAGCGATTTGGTTAGAACATTTGGAATTCCAACGGCTGTGATGACTGCACGGACCGCGCCACCGGCGATGACGCCAGTTCCGGCCGGTGCCGGCTTCAACATCACCATACCTGTTCCGAATACGCCCATTACCTGGTGAGGAATGGTGCCTTCCTGAAAATTGATGCGGCTAAGATTGCGCTTTGCAGCTTCAATCCCTTTCTTGATAGCCGAAGGAACTTCCTTGGCTTTGCCTGTTCCGAAACCAACGACTTTAGCAGCAGGATCGCCAACTACAACCAAGGCTGAAAAGCTTAGGTTCTTACCACCCTTGACGACTTTGGTGACGCGGTTGATGGCGACTACCTGCTCTTTCAAGCTGAGTTGATTGGGGTCGATACGTTTGATAATAGTAGGCATTAAAACTCCAGTCCGGCTTCGCGCGCAGCATCAGCCAGCGCCTTGATCCGGCCGTGATACAAAAATCCACCACGGTCGAATACTACTTTCTTGACACCTTTTTCGATGGCGCGCTGGGCAACCAGTTGGCCGATCTGCTTGGCACCAGCGAGGTTGCCGCCAACACCGCTTGCGGCGGGATTTGCGCTCTTCTCATTGGTGGACGCTGCAGCCAGGGTTACACCAGCCCGATCATCAATGATCTGGGCGTAAATGTGCTTCAGGCTGCGGAAGACGGCCAAGCGCGGCCGAATGGCATCGCCCTTAACTTTCTTGCGGATGCGGATATGAATTCTCCGCCGGACTTCGTCCTTGTTTAACTTACCGATCATGATTGCTTGCTCCGCTCATGTTACGAATCACCTTACTTCTTAGCGGTTGCGCCGCTCTTGCCGACCTTCTTGCGAAGAACTTCACCAGTGTAGCGCACACCCTTATTTTTATAAGGATCGGGCTTACGCAGGGCCCGCATGTGGGCCGCCACCTGACCGATCAACTGCTTGTCGAAACTGGTCAGGATAATGTGCGTCTGCTTATCGATTTTGGCGTCTACGCCGGTTGGCAGTACATATTCGATGGGGTGCGAATAACCTAATGTGAAGGTTAAAACGCGGGGATCTTTTTGATCGCAACGATAGCCAATCCCAACGATGTCCAATTCGCGAGTGAAACCAGCAGAAACACCAGTAACGGCGTTGGCGGCCAGTGCCCGGGTTAACCCGTGCAAGGCAGCGAACTGGTCAGTATCGCGCAAAATGTTCAATATGTTCCCATCCTGCTGAATACGAATACCAGCTGGGATCGGAACGGTGAGTTTACCCTTGGGGCCCTCTACCTGCAATTGCGCGCCAACTTGGATCTTCACGTTGGCGGGCAGCGGAATCGGTTTCTTCCCTACTCTTGACATTGTTCTACCTTATTTCCCTAATAGACGTGACAGAGCAATTCTCCGCCCACGCCAGATTTCCGCGCAGCCTTACCTGTCATCACGCCTTTCGGAGTGGTCAGGATATTGATGCCTAATCCGCCCAACACTTTGGGGATGTCCTTACTACCGACGTAAACGCGGCAGCCTGGCTTTGATACCCGCTGGATGTACGAGATAACCGGGTCGTTACCTGGCGTGTATTTCAAGTAGATCTTGATGACACGTTTGGCTCCTTCCTCGGCAATCTTGTAATTGGCGATGTAACCCTCATCCTTAAGAATTCGGGCGATTTCGGTCTTTAATTTCGAACCTGGGACGTCAACCTTAGGATGCTTTGCGGCAATCGCATTTCGCAACCGGGTTAGCATGTCAGCAATTGGATCGCTCGTCATACACTTTCCTCTTGTGGCCTATTTTTAAGCATGGCCTCTAAAATCTTCTTCGTCCGGTGGCCTACTACCAACTGGATTTCGTCACGCCGGGGATCTCACCAGCCAGCGCCAATTGACGGAAACAAATACGGCACAAATTGAACTTGCCGATATAACCGCGCGGCCGTCCGCAGCGGAAACAACGATTGCGGTGGCGGACGCCGAACTTCGGAACACCCTTATCTTTAAGCGCCTTGAGCTTTACGTCCTTGGCGATTTTTGCCGTAGTTGCCATTCGCTAAATTCCTCTTTTCCTTACTTGGTGAACGGCATGCCCATTGCTCTCAAAAGAGCCAGCGCCTCGGCGTCGGTTTCAGCCGTCGTCGTGATGCAAATGTTCATCCCTTTAATCTTTTCAATCTTGTTGTAATCAATCTCCGGGAAGATCAATTGGTCTTTGATGCCGAGTGTGAAATTGCCGCGGCCATCAAAGGCTTTGGTTGAAATGCCGCGGAAATCGCGGACACGCGGCAAAGCCACGTTCACCAGACGATCAAAAAACTCATACATGCGATCCCCGCGCAACGTTACCATTGCTCCGATCGACATGCCTTCGCGCAGTTTGAAAGCGGCGATGGACTTCTTGGCTTTGGTCACCACCGGCTTCTGGCCGGCGATGGTGCCTAATTCGTTAGCCGCGCCATCCACCATTTTCGGGTTCTGCGTCGCTTCACCAAGGCCAATGTTCAACGTGATCTTGTTGATCCTCGGAACGGCCATGATGTTACCGTACCCAAACTCTTTGCTCAGAGAGGGTACTACGATTTTTGAGTAATGCTCTTTCAACCTTGCAGGCATATCCGGCTTAATTCCCTGTAATTACTTTTTGTCGAGTACTTCGCCCGTCTTGCGCGCTACACGAACCCGTCGCGCCCCCGAACCCTCGCCCTCAACCTTTGTTCCAATGCGAGTAGTAACGCCGCCGGAGGTGAGAATCATTACGTTTGAAACGTGAATGGTTGCTTCCTTTTCGGCAATGCCACCTTTGATCTGCTTTTGTGGGTTCGCCTTGGTATGACGCTTCACCAGCATCACTCCTTCGACTAAGATGCGCCCACGTTCCCGGTCGATTTCCAGAACCCGACCGGTCTTACCCTTGTCGCGGCCCGAAATCACTTTCACCATGTCGTTCTTCTTGAGCCGGATGCGCGTTTTCACTGCAACCATCCCTTTTCTGCTCATTTCTTTCTTTACAATGGCCATTTAGATTACCTCTGGAGCCAACGACACAATCTTCATGTATCGTTTCTCGCGCAGTTCACGGGCCACCGGTCCAAATACGCGGGTTCCGATCGGCTCACCAACTTCATTGATCAGGACTGCTGCGTTGTTGTCAAACCGGATGTAGGTGCCGTCCTTGCGACGTGTTTCTTTCCGCATGCGGACAATCACGCAACGGACCACTTTACCCTTCTTCACGGACGACTCGGGCGATGCTTCCTTCACTGCTGCCGTTACAATATCACCGAGACCAGCGTGCGCACCAAGGTCGCCTCCGCGAGGCAATATGCAACTCAGCCGTTTGGCGCCGCTGTTGTCGGCCACATCGAGGATGGTTCTCATTCCAATCATGACCGGTGCTCCCCTTTCCTAAAAAGATTCCTAAAAACGATCAAATACATTGCCAGCTCAACTTTAAAGGTGTTCGACGTTCACTACAACTGCTTTGCGAACCACTTCCGCCAGCGTCCAACGCTTCAACTTGCTCAACGGGCGGCTTTCCACAATGCGGACGATATCGCCCTTGTTTGCCTTGCCTTCCTCGTCGTGAGCATAAAACTTTTTGCGGTGCTTCACCACACGCCGATATTGCGGGTGCTGCACTTGGCGAGTGACTTCAATGACGATTGTCTTCGCCATTTTGGTTGATACAACTTCACCAACCTTTTCCTGCTTATTGGGTTTTGCTGCTGACTCTGCCATCTTATTTCTTCTTCCTTTCCTGCAAGATAGTGAGAGCCCGGGCTCGATCCCGTTTCAATTCCCGCAGCTTCTTCAGGCCCTCTGTCTGACCCATAGTCAAACGGAACCTCAGGCTGTGCATTTGTTCGGACATGTCAGCCAGGCTTTTTTCCAGTCCGGCTTCATCCTGTTCGCGAAGTTTTTCCGCAGTCATACGAATTCCTTAAACCCTATTGAGCGTGTTGATCACGCGAAACTATTTTACAGAGCATGGGCAGCTTCGCCGTCGCTAAACGGAATGCTTCCGTTGCGATTTCGAGCGATACGCCTTCCATTTCAAACAATATCTTGCCTGGGCGCACTACGCAAACCCATTCTTCCGGAGCGCCTTTACCCTTACCCATACGGGTTTCGGCCGGCTTCTTCGTAATCGGCTTATCGGGGAACAACCGGATCCAAACCTTGCCGCCACGTTTGATGTGACGAGTCATGGCGATACGAGCTGCTTCAATCTGCCGTGAACTAACCCAACCACAACTCAAAGCTTTCAGACCGAAGTCACCGAAAGAAAGAGTGGAGCCGCGCCACGCCTTGCCCTTCATGCGGCCGCGTTGCTGCTTACGGAATTTGACCTTCTTTGGCATCAACATAACGTAATATTCTCCTTAAGTACGAGAAACCCTAGCTTTGGGGCGTCTCGCCTCCCTCTACCACGGGCTTGGGAGCCTCTTCTTGTTTCCAGGCCGGCTGAGGTTGCGCCATGGGCGGCAACATGGTCGGCGGTGCTGTTGTTGCAGGTGGTGCCGCTGTTACTTTCGGCATATCGCTAGGAGCCGCTTGGATGGGTGCACCAGATGTTACTACTGGGGCATCGGATCCAGGCCGCGGTCCGCGACGATCTCCACCACGATCCCCTGTTCGTTCCGGACGCGGTTCACGCTGTTCCCGGCGGGGTTGACGGCGAGGTTCCGGATCACCAGTACGGCGTGGTCCTTCAGGAATCACTTCACCTTTATAAACCCAGGTCTTGATGCCGATTACGCCGTAGGTTGTGTAGGCCTGGGCGAAACCGTAATCAATGTCAGCACGCAGAGTGTGCAGCGGCAATTGACCATGCAGATACCATTCGCTACGGGCAATTTCTGCACCGTTCAAGCGGCCTGATACGCGCACTTTAATACCCTTGCAACCAAAACGCTGGGCCGAATCAACGGCTTTGCGCATTGCCCGGCGGAATGCCACGCGCTTTTCCAGCTGCAGGGCAATCGACTCGGCCACTAATTGGGCATCGAGTTCCGGCTTGTGCACTTCTTGAATGTCGATGAATACTTCACGGCCTGTCTTTTTATTCAGGTCGCTTTTCAGCTTTTCGATCTCCGCGCCTTTGCGTCCGATGATGATGCCAGGACGCGAAGTGCGAATGGTGATTCGCAGCTTGTTGCCTGGACGATCAACTTCAATCGAGCTTACGCCAGCAGACTTCAACCGCGAGTGCAAAGCACCCTTCAGGTTCAAATCTTCTTCCAACAGTTTGGCGTAGTCGGCCTTGGCAAACCAACGGGAGCGCCAAGTCTTGGTGACGCCTAACCGGAAGCCATATGGATGTACTTTCTGCCCCATGCTATTCTCGTTTCTCCGCTTTGCCTTATGCCTTCTCAGCTACCGACACAATAATGTGCGATATCCGTCGCTGGTAGCGATACGCACGGCCCATTGGAGCCGGCCGAATCCGCTTTGAGCGAGGGCCTTCATTAACATATGCTTCTGAGATGTAGAGTTTATCCACATCCACGTGCTCGGACTTGTTCTCCGCATTCGCAATGGCGCTGCGTAGAACTTTTTCCACTGTCGGTGCAATCCGCTTGTTGGTGCTACGCAGGATCGTGATCGCCTCGCCCGCCTTACGGCCGCGAATCAGATCAATCACCAGGCGCACTTTCTGCGGGGACATCCGGATATATCTTGCTTCGGCTCTTGCTTCCATTTCAAAACTCCCAGGCAACCAACAACTTTATCCAACCAACTCAAAGAACGGCTTTTGACCGTTTAGGAGGGCTTGCCGCCCTTTTCAGCCTTGCCTATGTGTCCTTTGAAGGTGCGGGTCGGGGAAAATTCACCCAACTTGTGGCCCACCATGTTTTCAGTCACATACACCGGAATAAACTTCTTGCCGTTATGTACGGCGATCGTCATGCCGACAAAAGTCGGTGTAATCGTCGAACGGCGGGACCAAGTCTTCACCACTTTTTTGTCATTGTTAGCGATAGCAGTATTAATTTTCGCTGCAATGTGCGTGTCGGTGAATGTCCCTTTTTTTAATGAACGACCCATATGGTTTCCGTTAGCCTCTTACTTCTTCTTACCCTTACGCTCTACTTTTTCTTACCCTTACGTTGCACGATGAACCGGTCCGTCCGCTTGTTGTTGCGGGTTTTGAATCCGCGGGTCGGTTGGCCCCAGGGGGTAACCGGATGGCGGCCGCCTGATGTTCGGCCTTCACCACCACCATGCGGGTGATCGACGGGGTTCATTGTCACGCCGCGATTATGCGGACGCTTGCCCAGCCAGCGCGACCGGCCGGCTTTGCCTAATTTTTCGTTTTCATGCTCAGCATTGCCAACCGTTCCTACAGTGGCATAACAATCCACTGAGATGCGGCGGATTTCGCCCGATGGCAACTTAACAAGTGCTTGTCCAGCTTCGCGAGAAACTAATTGAGCCGATCCACCAGCAGTGCGGACCATTTGGCCGCCCTTGCCAGGACGCATTTCAATGTTGTGAATCACGGTGCCAGGAGGGATGTTTTTCAAAGGTAGTGCGTTGCCAACTAGAATGTCGGCTGTGGGGCCGGACAGAATCGATTGACCAACTGCGATTCCCTCAGGAGCAATGATGTAGCGCTTTTCGCCATCAACATAATTCAGAAGAGCAATTCGGCAGGTGCGGTTTGGATCGTATTCGATGGAAGCTACGATCGCAGGAACGCCAGCTTTATCGCGCTTGAAATCGATGATGCGGTAGGACTTTTTATGGCCGCCACCGATGAACCGGGAAGTTGTTTGACCAGTATTGTTACGACCACCAGTGCGCGCTTTACCAGCAGTCAACGACTTTTCAGGAGTCTGCTTGGTAATGCCTTCACGGGTTACTACCGTCATATAGCGACGGCTTGGGGTTATGGGACGAAACGTTTTTATCGCCATATTAAATCTCCGCGTACTCCGGCATTTTCTGCCCAGGTTGCAGGGTTACGTAAGCTTTTTTCCAGTCGGAACGATAGCCTGCAAAACGGCCACGGCGCTTCAACTTGCCTTCATTGGTTAGCGTACGAACTGCGGCAACTTTCACTTTGAACATTTTTTCAACGGCTTTCTTGATCTGAATCTTGTTGGCCGCTGGAGTAACTTCAAAACATAGGGTGGCTTCGGATTCTTTCTTGGTCATCGCCTTTTCAGTGACAACCGGCCGAACTAAAACATCTAACATCGAACTCATGCCAAACCCTCCGACAAACGCTTGGCGGCTGTTTCACTGACGAAAACCCGGGCAGCGCGCAGCAGGTGGTAAGGATTCACATCCTTGCTTTCGAGCAACGTTACGCCTTCCAGATTGCGGGAGCCGAGCGTTAAATTCTTGTTTTCACCATTGTCGACTAGCAACACTGTCTTTTTCGCGTTTAAGCGATCGAGAACCGTGCGCATGGTCTTGGACTTGTGATCGCCCATTGCGAATTCTTTCACAACGGCCAGCTCACCGTCACGAAGTTTTGCTGTCAGGGCTGAACACATAGCACCTTTCAACATCTTCTTGGGCAAGGAATAGGAATAGTCGCGAGGTTGAGGGCCGTGGGTGGTACCACCATGCCGCCACAGAGGACTGCGGACGGAACCGGTACGAGCCCGGCCTGTACCTTTTTGTTTCCACAATTTCTTGCCAGAACCGGCTACTTCGTGACGGGTTTTGGTTTTCGCCGTTCCCCGCCGCTTGTTCGCCATGAAATTGCGGACTGCTTCATACAATAAGGCTTGGTTCACCGGCGCGGCAAATACTGCGTCGCTCAGTTCCACTTCGCCTACTTTCGTGTTGTTCAGATCGATAACGTCTACTTTGGGCATCGTAATTTCCTTAAAGCTCCAGGCTCTCCTAGCGCTTAGCCCTCCGGAGAATCACATAACCGCCGTTAGGGCCAGGAACAGCACCCTTCACCATGATTACGTTATCCTCAGTATCCACTTGAACGATTTCCAGGTTCCGGACGGTTACCTGGTCAACGCCCATGTGCCCGGTCATGCGGGTTCCCTTGAAAACGCGGGATGGAAAGCTGGATGCACCAATCGAACCAGGGGCGCGATTGAACATCGAACCGTGACCTTCCGGACCGCCCTTAAAGTTGTGACGCTTCATGACACCGGCAAAACCCTTGCCTTTACTAATGCCAATGACGTCAACCACATCTCTGGGTTTGAACTGATCCGCCAGAATGCGATCTCCTGGTTTCAAATCCGTGTCTCCAGAACGCAACCGCAACTCACGGAAGAACTTGACACCTTCGGCATTGGCCTTTTTCAGGTGGCCGCCAATAGGCTTGTTGATCCGCGACGGCTTGACAAATTCCATCAAGCCCAATTGGACAGCATCATAGCCATCCGAGTTCGGGGTCTTGCGTTGGGTGACAACACAGGGGCCCGCCTTTAACAACGTGACAGGGACTACCTGTCCGTCGGGACGGAAAACCTGGGTCATGCCGATCTTCTTGCCTAGAATTCCTGGGCTCATATCTTCCTCTAACTAACTCATAACGGGCTCGACTCGCCTTAGAAACTCAACCGCAGATTCCAGACTCAGTTGCTGCGTTTCTCGCAACTCTCGCTAGCACGTTACAACTTCTAAAAAATTCTTACTTCTTCCCGCCAAACGCCTTGATTTCAACATCAACCCCGGCCGGCAAATCGAGCTTCATCAGCGCGTCTACTGTATCCTGGGTCGGAGCTAAAATATCAAGCAAGCGTTTATGCGTGCGGATCTCAAACTGTTCACGAGACTTTTTATCCACGTGCGGCGAACGCAACACGCAATATTTATTAGTGATCGTTGGCAGCGGAATGGGTCCAGCAACCTGGGCTCCACTCCGTTTGGCTGTTTCGACGATATCCTGCGTGGACTGGTCCAGGATGCGGTGATCGTACGCTTTCAGCCGGATTCGAATACTTTCTCTAAGAGACATGTTTTGTTACTCTTGACTACTATGCGGTAAGGATCTCTGATACAGTTCCGGCGCCCACGGTACGGCCGCCTTCGCGAATTGCGAAGCGCAAGCCCTTATCCATAGCAATCGGTGTAATCAGTTCAATGGTCATCTGCACATTGTCGCCAGGCATCACCATTTCGGTGCCTTCTGGCAGGTGCGCCACACCCGTCACGTCCGT
>JAYUSZ010000464.1:0-17562 GCA_043755435.1 Bryobacterales bacterium
GTGGATTATTACAACCGGCGGCTGGAAAAGGGCATTGCGAATTACAATTTGAAGCACCGTTTTGTTAATATCATCTCCTACGAACTGCCGTTTGGTAAAGGACGCCGCTGGATGAATACCAACCGCTGGGCAGATCTTGCCATTGGTGGTTGGGAGTTGACCGCAACGGAGACCATTCAAGCTGGTCTGCCATTTACGGTTGGCTACTCCAATAGCCCGAACCGGTACTTACCCACCGGTGCTTCGCGTCCAAATATCTTAACTACAACTCAAGCGGCTCAAGTGCAGGATTGGCAAATTGGAGCAGCAAGATTTCCAACTTCGGCACAAAACCCCTACCTCAATATTGATTCCTTCGCCTATCCGGCGGCCTTCACCGTAGGTACCTTGGGCCGTTCAACTTTTATTGGGCCTGGTCTCCATTGGACGCAGTTTTCTATTGCCAAATGGTGGAGCATCCGGGAGCGTGCACGCTTTCAGCTTCGGTTAGACGGGAACAACTTTCCCTTCAAACAGCCCCAATTCAATAACCCCAATGCTTCGTTTGATAACAACAACCGTACCGCCTTTGGCAGGATCACCGGAACTCGCGGTGCGTTCTCTGACATTGGAACAGCAAACGCAAATCTGCAGTTAGTGTTGAAAGTTATGTTCTAACTTCGGATGCTATTGAAAATGGGCGATGCGTCCAAACAAGGAAGCATCGCCCGTTTTCGTTGCAATTAGACAACCTTGTTCTTCAGCACTCCAATGCCTTCAATATCCACCTCAACCATATCGCCGCGATTCATTTTGCGCGTTGTCTGAGGCGTGCCGGTGAATATTAGATCGCCGGGAGTAAGCGTAACATAGCGGCTGGCAAACTCCACCATGGTGGGGCAATCAAACAACAAATCCGATGTGTTTTGTTTCTGTACCACTTCCCCGTTCAAGCGGGTTTGAAGCAGCAGATTGCCATAATCGAGCCCCCGTACCACCCAAGGTCCAACCGGCCCAAAAGTATCGGTTCCTTTGGCGCGCCACCATTGAAGATCTTTATTGGCTCCGTTTTGCCAATCGCGCTCACTCACGTCGTTACCGCAGGTTAATCCGAAAATGGCTTCCTTGGCCTGTTCGCGAGTGCCATTGCTTAATTTCTTGCCGATGACAATCACCAGTTCGCCTTCGTAGTGCGTGTTCTTTGAATCCTTGGGAATAACAATTTCGGCACCCGGATGCTGAAGGCAAGTGATTGGCTTGAAGAAGAGCTCCGGATTTTCAGGTGGCTTGCGGGCTCCTAAGTGGCTCTTGTAGTTCAAGCCAACGGCCAGGATTTTGGGCGGATCAACCGGTGCAAGCAGCGTGACTTTCGATAGCGGGTAGGACCCGCCCTTGGGCTTATCGAATTGCAGATAGCTACCGGGCAATTCGCGAACGGTATCGCCATCCAAAACTCCATAGGCAATTTTCGATCCCATTTGGAAACGGACATATCGAACGGCTGATGATTTGGTTTGCGCACTGAGAGCTAAAGAAGTGGCAGCCGTTGAGGCCGCTAGCAGGTTTCGTCGGGTTAACTTGAGTTCTTGCACACTAGATACGATACACCATAAATTGGGCCTTGATGGTAACCTTCCAGCCGCCCGTTACATCCCTTAAATCTGATATTGTTTCAAAGAGGTTTCCGCTCAACGGAACCTCGCAGACTCAAATCCTTATTATCAAGGAGACTTCCCAGGAGAGTTATGAATCGTTTTTTGACAATTTTAACGGTAGCGGTATTTGCCGTAACCACCACATTGGCGGCCGAACGGCCGTTTCCGGAAATCATGAAAGCTGCCGTTGCCGCCAACAATGGTGTAAGAAAGGCGATGACCGATAAGGACAACGCGAAGATCACGGCTGAAGCAATGAAATTGAAAGCCGAATTCAAGGCAATGGAAAAGTATTGGAAGACCCACGGGAAGGCTGACGCCGCGACGTGGTCAAAAACGGCATCCACCGAAGCCGGCAACATTGTGAAGGCTCTGAAGAAGTCCGATTCTGCAAAAGCTGACGCCTCTTTCAAGGCCGTTGGCGGCACTTGCCGTACCTGTCACGAAGCCTATCGTGAAAAGGGTCCGGACGGGAAGTTCCTCAACAAGATGAAAGGCTAATTTTCTCCATTCCGATTCGCTGCTGCCCCGGTCCGGCCAATCGCCTTGACAGGTCCGGTGCGGCAGCTTATCCTGAGTTTGTAATGCAACTGAGTGTCAACAAGCACGAGTGCTATTCGATGGTTGATCTGAAAGAAGGTCAAACCGGCATCATTGAACGGTTGAATCTTCCAGCGGATTTGTCGTGCCGGTTGATGGAACTTGGATTTCTTCCAGGAATGGAAGTGACGGCGGCAAAGGCTGCGCCAGGTGGCGATCCACGGGTTTTCAGGGTGGATGGAGCTGAAATAGCGTTACGTCTGGAAACAGCAGGACAATTGATTTTGGTCAAAGGTTCTCCGCGAGCTGCAACAGCATCGGTCTGCCGCGACTAGCAGGACAACTTAGCGCCATGAGCGATTGCCATTCCAATTCGCCGGCCATCAGCACTGCCCCTACCCGCAAATCAGATGCAGTTGGGTTCCACACTGTTGCCCTAGTAGGTCCCCCAAATTCCGGCAAAACTACTCTTTTCAATCTGCTAACAGGGCTCCGCCAAAAAGTGGCCAATTTCCCGGGTGTTACCGTAGAACACCACATTGGGCGTGCCATCGTGGATGCTGAAAGGGAAATTCGCATTGTGGATCTGCCTGGAGTTTATAGTCTGGCTCCCCGTTCAGAAGACGAACTGGTTACCCATGACATTCTTCACGGAAAGAACCCAATCGTTGGAAAGCCTGACGCGGTTTTGCTGATTCTTGATTCAACCAATTTGAATCGACATTTAGTGTTGGGTTCGCCGATCCTTAGTTTGGGCCTGCCCACGCTTGTGGTCCTGAACATGGCTGATGACCTGATTCGCCGTGGTGGTGAGCTTGAGACGGCGATGTTGGCCAGTCAGCTAAATTGTCCAGTAGCATTGGTCAGCGCGGCCACTGGACTGGGTATTGAAAAAGTGAAGCAGTTCCTCTCTGGTGCAACAGCGAGGCCTGCCAGCTTTGCGCCGCGAATAGAACTTCCGATTTTGCAAGATGTCCCAGGACGCCGCCAATGGGCTGGGCGCATGAGTTCGCTGTCCGGTTATCGCGCCCCTGCCCCTCCGTTGTGGACTCGCCGCATTGACTCTGTTGCTTTGCATCCAATCGCAGGGCCCATCCTTTTTGCCTTTGTTGTGCTGGCCGTTTTCCAATCCCTGTTCTTCGTTGCGCCTCCTATTATGGATGCGTTCAGCGAGTTCATCAGCGTCTCTGGGATTTGGATGGGGAAATTGCTGCCTGCCGGCTTTGTGCGGTCGTTGCTGATTGATGGAATTTGGACCGGTGTCGGCAGCGTGCTGGTATTCCTTCCACAGATTCTGTTCCTATTCTTGTTCATTGGCATTCTGGAAGATTCCGGATATCTGGCACGTGCGGCTTTAATTGCTGATAGAACCATGCGCTACTTTGGACTGCAGGGGAAATCGTTCATCCCATTGCTGAGTGCCTATGCCTGCGCTGTGCCTGCCATTATGGCGGCTCGCACTATTGAAAATAAGCGCGACCGGCTGGCTACAATTTTGATTGCTCCGTTCATGACCTGTTCGGCGCGATTGCCTGTGTACATTTTGATCATTTCAGCATTCATTCCTGACCGGCCGGTTCTGGGGAACTTTCTGGGGTTAAGGGCGCTCACCATGCTGGGGCTATACGCAATAGGGTTCGCTGTTGCAATGCTAACGGCACGGGTGTTGAAATCATCGATTCTGAAAAGTGAGCGAACCCCGTTCATTTTGGAAATGCCCCCCTATCGCATGCCTTCCTGGCGATCGCTGGGGATGCGCTTGGTGGACCGTTCGTGGGTGTTTGTGCATCGCGCTGGAACTGTGATTTTGATGGTGGTTGTGGGGATTTGGTTTCTCTCGAACCTGCCTTTGGAAAACGGCAATCCCCCAAAGATTGAAAACAGTGTGGTGGGCCAAATCGGACGGTTTATTGAGCCGGTGATCAAGCCGCTTGGATTTAACTGGAAGATAGGAATTGGACTGCTGACTTCGCTCTTCGCCCGAGAAGTAATCGTTGGTACGCTTGGGACAATCTACGGAATTGAAAATGCGAAGGAAACTGATCCCAGTTTGCAAGCTGCTTTGCAAAAGGACCTGGATTTAGGCGGCGCATTAGCATTAGTGGTATTCTTCGCGTTCGCCTTACAATGTTTTTCGACAATTGCCGTGGTCCGACGGGAAACAGGCGGCTGGAAATGGCCTTTGGTTCAGTTCAGCTACATGTTAGTAGTGGCATTTGTCAGTTCTTTTCTGGTAAATCACATAACCCATTGGCTTTCGTAAACTCCGGCTGAACCTGTCGATGGCGCAGTACTGTGTCGCCCTAAATTCACCTTTTTACAACAAGTTGCCCCAAACCTTAGTCGAGCAGTACTTCCCGTAGGTCTATCCCGGGAGGAATACAGGTACCTTTCTAATTGAAACTACTTAGCTATTCGTTCTAGCAGTCCTGAGCTTTATTCTCGCTTCAGGACAAAAACAATGAAAACCCTAAGAACGCTTGCCGCCCTAACACTGCTGTCGATTGCCCCTTCGTTTGCCATCACTTTTCCTTCCACATTCACCACCACCCTTGGAGTGATTGGTGACCCTGCCAAATTCCAGATTAATAGCTTCACATTCAGCAACTTGGATTTTGGAACCAACCAGTTGACTATGGGGATCGACTTCAACTATGGTGGCGGTTTTACTGGCGGGGCTTTTCAAAGTTTCCTTGGGACGCCTGGATTTACGAACAGCGGCGGCCCCGTAGAACTGAATGTGGGGGATATTTTTTTCAGCAACGGCTCCACACAGTTCGCCGTGGCAATGAGTGGGCACAATGGGTTGACACAAGGCAACCTGTATCAAATCACTGGTACGCAGACAGCGCAGGTTGTTCTTGGTAATCCGGTAGGTGGCGACTATCGTCCGAATCAGGCAGTTTGGATGAGTCCTACGGGCGCATCTTTAGTTGGTTCCGGTGTGATTACGGCCACCAGCTTGGGCGGCAATCATTTCAACACACAGGTCCAAGTGAATACTAACGCCGCTTTCCGGGCATTTCTTGGTGGTAATTTTGATTTCACTTTTGAATCAGCTACTTGCGGCAACGATGTGGTGTATGGAACGGTCACTCCTGAGCCAGAAAGCTTTGTAATGCTAAGTGCTGGGCTGCTGGCCTTGGGATTGCTGCGCCGCAAGACGGCTTAATCAGGATTTTGATTCTAGCTCTAGCGAATTACTTCTGCGGCGGCGACTTTGCGCGGATCTTCTTCGGTTCTGAAGCGAACTTTGGCACCCACTTTGATGCCTAATTCCTGGAACGTCTCACCCCGATAACCTTCAATTTTTCCCAGATCGATACCATACGTGCGATTGTCGTTTTCTTCAACGACATAAAAGATCCCGGGAATCATTCCGATCCGTGATATCGTCCCTTCAAGATTGAGGCTGTTGGCCAAGTGAATAAGATCTCCCTGAAATTTGTTGAGGTCAATCTCATTATGAGGGTGAAGGGCAAGTGTATCCATCAGCATACTGATTGTATTATCGGTAGAAAGTACTGGAAGTTTAGAGGGTGGAACAGCTTAGGCCTTTTTGTGATAAGTTGGTACCTTCGGTGATCGGCAAATTCGCTTTCCCTCGTTTATGATGGAACAGAACGAAATCGATCTTGCGATTTGACCAGTTCGGGGAACCTAACAAACAATGCACCATGAAGGCCAAATCGTCAGAATAGTACCCACAATGGGATTGGCCTACCTCGAAGAGGTGTCTTCTGGTAGAGTTATCGGCTTTTTCCTCAATCAACTGAAGGGTTTCAAGGGCGAAACTTTTAAGGAATCGGGTGTGGTGCCCGGAGCCCTTTTCGCGTTCGAGGCAACCTCCGATGGTCGCATTATTTCCGTTTCCAAGAAGCGAGCGGCGAAAGCTGCAAGTGCTCACTAATCTTTAACATGAGCCAGAAATTCTTGGATCCACGCGACATTGCTCGCGGCTGCCAAGTCTGCCAGCATGTTCCGGCGACCTTGCCGATCGCGGTTCGGGAAATTGGCCATCTTCCTGATCTTGCTCAGCTACTTCCCGGCGATTTGATTTTGATTTCTCCTTTGAAGCCAACTTTCCTGCAAAAACAGATTCAAAAAGCCCAGAAATTTGGCGGATACCACGCGGACAACGCCCGTTGGACCCATGCTGCTGTATACCTGGGATCGCAATTCGACATTTGTGAGGCGACAATTAAGGGTGTGCGGAGAAATTCGTTGCTGGACTCCTTGCCGACGCACTTAGTTAGAGCCCGACGTGATCCCACATTGGACGCCGATTCGCGGTGGAAAATCGCTCTTTCCGCGGCATTGCAATTGGGTACAAGCTACGGGGTTAGAAGCCTCTTAACCATTTACTCCCGGGCAGCAAAGGGTTTGCATCTTCCTCAAAAGACTACAACTAAGTCGCGCTCAACGTTGATTTGTTCAGAACTATACGCTGATTCGTTCTTTTCGGCAACCGGGTGTACGTTGCAATGGAACCATCCAGGCAAGGAAGTAAGTCCGGCTTTCTTAAGTCACGTGGAAGAGTTAGTTGACGTTCCGGTGGACTGGTTGAAGATTCAATCCTGAATCATTCGAGACAACGCCCACACATCGCATTGTGCGTGACGTTCTTTGGGGTGGAACAAGCGTAGGCTTGACGCAACTTCATTTGCGCGATTGAGTGTAGGAAGTAAGCCGTATATTGAAAGTTCACTATTCGGAAACACATCCGGAAAGCCGCCGCAATTAGTAAGCGCACTAACTCCGCCCTTCACGTCCACTAAATCGTAACCCAGGAATTCAAAAGTGGCCACCTTAGGGGCAACTGGCTTTTCAGATGGATTGCGAAAGACACACAGTATGTTCTTGTTTTCGATATGGGCAACTTGCTTCAACAAGAAGTCGAAGTCGGTGAAGAAGTCGGTGAGGAAATCATCATTTACAACGTATGGCCAATATTCAGATTTTGTCTGGGAGAGTAGTTTTGGGCAGAGTGAGTTATCGAGCGTTACTACTTCTCGGAGTTGGGTGAGACCGGAAAAGCGGAAGTATCTACCCCAAGCTTCGCCATCTTCGAACGTGAACCGCCGAGTCGCCAGGAACCAGGGGATCATAATTGGAAGTTCATCCACCGCCGACAAAATGCACGATCTCAATCACAGCTCCAGCGCGAACGGTGGTGCTCTCCCAATGTGGTGGCCTAATAATTTGCCGGTCCACTTCCACCGCCACTTTTTCCGGATCTATCTCTAATGAATGCAGCAAATCCAACACGCTAGATGCTTCAATAAGGGTATGTTTTTCGCCGTTGAGGGTGATTTCCATGGGTAAGAATACTAGGACGCTCCACTTTTTTGTCCCGTTTCAGCTATTATTATATTCTAGGTGCAGGCGCTAACCTGCTTCCCAACTTTAGTTCATGCCAACAACTTTACCTGAACAATATTTCCCTGTCGTTTTGCAGGCCCTACTTGCCCTTGCCATTGGGACACTGTTGATCGGCGCTTCTGCCATTCTTGGCAAGCGCGTCAAAAACGCCGTCAAAAATAGCGCTTATGAGTGCGGGATGACTCCCTATGGCACTGCCAAGGAACGCTTTAGCGTGAAATTCTACCTGGTGGCGATGCTTTTCATCCTGTTCGATATTGAAGCGATTTTCCTATATCCCTGGGCCGTTGTCTTTCGCGACTTGAAAATGTTTGGCTTCGTTGAAATGTTGATCTTCGTAGTTTTAATTCTCGTCGGCTTTTTCTACATCTATAAGAAAGGCGCCCTTGATTGGACCGCTGAAGAACTGAAGCCTGTACAACACAAAATGCACTACGACCTGATGCCTGAAGATCCGATTGCCGTGAAACCAGTGCCGGAGAAAATCCATGCTGCCTGAGGCTATTAAGGACGAACCCCTAGCACAAGCCATTGCCTCTTTCCGTGCCGATGCAATTACGGGCGGCCACAAACAGCACGGAGATTTAACCGTTGAAGTGGCTCCGGCAAACATTGCGGCTGTCCTGCTGTACTTGCGTGACAAGGAAAAGTTCAACCGGCTAAGTACTATCACCGCCATTGATCGCTATCCAGCGGAACCGCGGTTTGAAGTTGTGTACCAGATCCAATCCATGGACAGGAATCTTCGGTTACGGCTGAAGGTGAAATTGGAAGGAACGAACCCAATCATTGATACAGCAACAGGAATTTGGAAGGGCGCTAACTGGTATGAGCGCGAAACCTTTGACCTGTTCGGGATTGTTTTCCGGGACCACCCCAATCTTTCGCGGCTGTTGATGCCCGAAGGGTATCAGGGACATCCGTTGCGCCGGGATTTCCCAACGCACGGTAATAAGTACAGCTATCAGAACGAGTAAGGATATTCGATGAGCGAAACGGTTCTCTCAGTCGCAAGCGACACCTCCAGCGAAGCTACGGAAATCCGTACGCGCCGCATGACGCTCAATATGGGCCCTCAGCATCCATCCACCCATGGTGTGCTGCGTGTGCTATTGGAAATGGAAGGGGAAACCATCCAGAATGCCATCCCTGACATTGGTTTTCTTCATACCGGTATTGAAAAGCAGTGCGAGGCTTTAAACTGGCAACAGGTAGTTACCCTCACAGATCGCGTCGATTATCTTTCCAATCTCAACAACAATCTGGCCTACTGCCTTTCCGTTGAAAAGCTGTTGCAGCTTGAAATTCCTGCACGCGCGCAATACTTTCGCGTAATGCTTTGCGAGCTTTCGCGTATCAGCAGCCATTTGGTGTGGCTGGGAACGCACGCTTTGGACATTGGCGCGATGTCCATGTTCATGTACTGCTTCCGCGAACGCGAAGAGCTTCTCAAAATTTTTGAATACTTCAGCGGTCAGCGGTTGATGACCTCCTATATCCGCATTGGCGGATTGGCATTGGACGCCCCGCGCGGCTGGGAGAAAATCGTCAAGAAGTTCCTTGAAACTTTCCCTTCCAGAGTGGAGCAGTACGAAGATCTGCTGAACAACAATCCCATTTGGACTGGCCGTACCAAGGGCATTGGTTATTTGGACGTTAACCGTATGATCGACGTAGGCATTTCCGGACCACTGATCCGGGCCTGCGGTTTACCTCACGATTTACGTAAAATGGAACCCTACTCGGGCTACGATAAATTCGATTTCAAAGTTTGCACCCATACCGATAATGATGTGTGGGGCCGGTATCAAGTTCGCATGGGTGAATTCCGTGAGTCTTTGAAAATCATTCAACAGACCGTAGACGGAATGCCTGGCGGGGCAGTACAGGCCGATGCTCCGAAGGTTGTTCTGCCCGATCGCGAAAAGATGAAAACGCAGATGGAAGCGTTGATCTATCATTTCAAAATTGTCACCGAAGGTTTTGCTGTACCGGAAGGAGAAGCTTACGTGGCGATTGAATCGCCGCGTGGGGAACTGGGTTATTTTGTTGCCAGCGATGGCTCCGCAAAACCGTTGCGCGTTCACATGCGCACCCCCAGCTTCGGAAATATTCAAGCCTTGCCTGACTTGTTAGAGGGCCGCATGATTGCTGATTCCATCGCCATCATGGGCAGTTTGGACTTTGTGTTGGGAGATTGCGACCGATGACGTTTTCCCCGGAACTTGAAAAGCGCTTCGCCGACCTGGTGACGCATTATCCCGAGGGCCGCCAAAAAGCGGCACTGATTCCGATGTTGATGTATGGCCAGGACGAAGTAGGTTCCGTTTCGCCGGAACTGATGGCTGAAGTGGCCAAGCGTCTGAACATTAAAGTGATTGAAGTGGAAGAAGTGTTGGGATACTATTCCATGCTTCACCGCAAACCAATGGGGAAGTTTCACATTCAGGTTTGTACTAACGTGGCCTGCATGCTTGTGGGCGGTACAGAACTTTACGATCATGCCTGCAAAAAGCTCAGCTTGAAGCATTTGGAAACCCAGCCCAGTGGCCAATATTCTTTGGAAGAAGTGGAATGCATTGGTGCCTGTTCCTGGGCTCCTGCTGTTCAGGTGAATTACACTTTCCATCATCACGTTACGCCTGAAAAGCTGGATACCATTCTGGGGGAGTGCAAATAATGAACAAGCTTTATAACGAACCCAGTCCGCTTGAAGTAAAGATTGTTACCAAGCGTTTCGGCCTTGCCAATTCCGCCTCCATCGATACCTACCTGGCTACCGAAGGCTATGTGGCTTTGAAAAAAGCCCTTGGCATGTCGCAGGAACAGATTATTGACGAAGTGAAAGCTTCTTCGCTGCGCGGCCGCGGTGGTGCTGGTTTTCCAACTGGTATGAAGTGGGGCTTTGTGCCTCGCCAAATGGATAAGCCGAAGTACATTGTTGTGAATGCCGACGAATCGGAACCCGGCACCTGTAAAGACCGGTTGCTGATTGAGTTCGATCCGCATCAGTTAATTGAAGGAATTTTGATTGCAGCCTTGGCCGTTGGTGCTGAAAAGGGTTGGATCTACATTCGTGGTGAATACCGCTACCTGATCGACATCATGGATAAGGCTTTGGCCGAAGCCTATGCTCGTGGGTACTTGGGCAAAAATATTGCTGGTTCGCAATTCAAGTTCGAACTTTATACGCAGACCGGTGCCGGTGCCTACGAATGCGGTGAAGAATCCGCGCTACTGGAATCGCTGGAAGGTAACCGCGGCATCCCGCGTATTCGCCCACCATTTCCTGCTGTTTCCGGTGCTTTCCAGTGCCCCACAATTCTAAATAACGTAGAAACCTTCTGCGCTGTTCCAGCAATTATCCGTGACGGAGGTAAAGCTTTTGCCGACCTGGGAATTCCCAAGGCTGGCGGCACCCGAATGGTTTGTATTGCCGGACATGTGAACAAGCCTGGTGTTTACGAAGTGCCTCTGGGCTTCCCCATGATGAAGTTCATCAATGAAGTAGCCGGCGGAATTCCTAATGGCCGTAAATTGAAAGCAGTCATCCCTGGCGGTTCCTCTTGCCCGATTCTTCGCGCCGATGAATGCGATCTGAATATGGATTACGATTCGCTGGCGAAAGCGAAGTCCATGCTTGGATCAGGTGGCATGGTGATCATGGACGATTCCACCGACATGGTGAAGGTTGCGCTTCGCATCATGCGCTTCTACGCTCATGAAAGTTGTGGCTGGTGCATCCCTTGCCGCGAAGGTACAACTTGGCTGCGCAAAATGTTGCAGCGCGTCACTGACGGACAGGGTATGACTCGCGACATTGATTTGATCGGTGATTTGGCGAAGAATATGTTGGGCCGCACATTCTGCCCGCTGGGAGATGCAGCGGCATTGCCGACCATTTCCATTGTTGAAAAATTCCGCGGTGAGTTTGAGGCCTACGTTGCCAAGAACCCCTTGGCGAAAAACGAATTAGTATCGGTGGGTTAATAATACATGGCAGATCAGGTAACGCTAACAATCAATGGGAAACAGGTGCAGGCTCCAGCAGGGGAACTGCTGATTGAAACCTGTAAACGTTTGAGCAACGAAATTCCAGCCTTCTGCTACTACGAAGGAATGTCACTGCAGGCTGCTTGCCGCATGTGCCTTGTGGAAGTAGAGAAGTTTCCGAAATTGCAGACAGCCTGCACGCTGCCTGTTGCTGAAGGCATGGTTGTTCAAACTGAATCCGACGCTGTTGTGAAAGCTCGCAAAACAACTTTAGAGTTCCTGCTTTCCAATCATCCGCTGGATTGTCCAGTTTGCGATAAGGGCGGGGAATGCGAACTGCAGGATATGGTGTTCCGCTACGGTGTGGGCGAAAGCCGTTTCACTGAAGTGAAGCAGCACGTGCCCGAAAAGCAATGGTCCCCTGTTGTGTTCTACGATGGCCCCCGCTGCATTCTGTGCTATCGCTGCATTCGTGTTTGCGATGAAGGCATGGGTGTGGGTGCTCTTGGCCTTACCAATCGCGGAGTGCTTTCGGAAATCACCCCCAGTCACGGCGATCATTTGGAATGCGATGAGTGCGGTGCCTGTATCGACATTTGCCCCGTTGGTGCGCTCACCAGCGGAACCTATCGTTACAAAACCCGACCCTGGGAAATGGAGCACACTGGGACCATTTGCACCCATTGCGGTGACGGTTGTAAGACCACTCTTGGAACGCGCGGCGATGAAATTGTTCGCGCTAATAATCGGGATCGCAGTGGCATTAATGAAGAGTTCCTGTGCGTCAAGGGCCGTTATGCGTTCGATTTCAATCACCATGCGGAACGACTGCAATCACCTATGCTTCGCGTCAATGGGGAACTGCAGCCAGTATCCTGGACCGACGCGCTGAAGGCCATTGCCGCTAAGTTCACATCTGTGAAAACTGCTGGCGGATCAATTGGCGTAATTGGATCCACGCGCAATTCCAACGAAGAAAATTTCCTGTTACAGAAGTTCGCACGACAAGTGCTGGGCACCAACAATATTGATCATCCGCGCAGTGGCGACATTGTCACACTGCTGGACGCGTTAAGCGGCAAGACCAGTGCTTTGGCAACGGTTGAAGATCTCTACACTGCCAAGGGCGTGCTGATTGCCGGCAGTGATTTGTCGCAACAGCATCCGTTACTGGCCAATCAGATTCGCACCAACGTTCGCCATCACAAAGCCAAAGTGTTTACGGTTACTCGTGGGCCAGTTCGTGAAGATGGCACGGCCGCCGCAGCAGTTCGTGCTGCAGAAGGCCAGGAAATGGCCGCTATTGAAGGCTTGAAAGATAAACTTGCTGCTGCTGGTGACCTGATCATTCTGATGGGCGCATCCATCAAGGGCGAAGCAGTTCGCAAGTTGGTGGCTTTCGGCGATTCCTTAGGAATCCCCGTGAAGTACATCTGCCTGATGGACGCTTCCAACTCCCGCGGTGCAGTGGATATGGGCGTTACCCCTGATCTGGCTCCTGGTTACAAACCCGTTGAAAAGCCAGGCAAGAACATGAAGCAAATGCTGGCCGACGCTTCGCTAGATCTGCTTTGGGTCACTGGGGAAAATCCGCTGGCGCACGCAACCTTGGCGTCGTCCAAAGCGTTTGTTGTTGTGCAGGACATGTTCCTGACTGAAACTGCTCAGCGCGCTGATGTGATTCTGCCCACTGCTTCCGGTTACGAAAAGAATGGCACAATCACCAACACCACTGGCCAAGTGCAGCGCTTGAAAAAGGCCGTGGAAATGATGGGTACCAAGACAGATTTAGCGATCCTTGGCCTGCTGGCACGCGCCATGGGTGCCAACATTGGCGCAAGCAATGTGGACGCCGTGTTTGAAGAAATCCGATCCAGCATTCGAGGTTATGATGTGGCCCTGCCAGTCCTGATGACCGGTGGTGCCGCGCAAACCATGCCGGTGAATGGCCGTGTCCCCGTGTTTGTGGAAGTTGATTCCATTCGCTCCACGGGCGACACCCTGTTTACCTCCGGCACTTTGGGCCGGTATTCGAAAACATTGAACGCAGTGATGGAGGCTCCGGGCAAGCTCTACGGGCAACCGGTTTCCAAAGGCTAGGCACGAACAAACGTCATGGAATTTTTCATTCTTGTTTTAATTAAAACTGGCCTGGTGGCCTTCATACTGTTAACCACCTTGGCCTATCTGCAATGGGTGGAGCGCAAAGTAATTGCCCACGTGCAAGCGCGCGTTGGTCCTTATCGAGTGGGTCCCCATGGTTTGCTGCAGCCCTTGGCAGACGTTGTAAAGCTGATGACCAAAGAGGATTTAATCCCCGATCACGTCAATCCGTTTTTCTATGTTATGGCCCCGTTTCTAGCAGTGTTCCTGGCACTCACAAGCATTGCGGTAATCCCGTTTGGTCCTGAAATTGAGATCTTCGGCATTAAGACCAACCTCGGTCTGGCTGATGTGAACATTGGGATCCTCGTTATTCTTGCGTTGAGTTCGCTTGGAGTCTATGGCATTGCATTGGCCGGTTGGGCGTCTAACAATAAATATTCTTTGATGGGTGGACTGCGCAGCGCCGCGCAAATGGTTAGCTACGAATTGCCTATGGCTCTTGCAGTTGCTGCTCCGCTGATTTTATCGAATAGCCTCAACCTGCGCGAGATCGTAAATACCCAAGCCGGCAACTGGTATGGCATCCCCAACTGGAACATCTTCACTGGCGGCCAAATCTTCGGCTTCTTCCTGTTCATGATTGCAGCGTTTGCTGAAACCAATCGTATTCCGTTCGATCTGCCAGAAGCGGAAAACGAACTGGTCGCTGGTTTCCACGTGGAATATTCATCCATGAAATTCGCAGGATTCTTCATGGCTGAATACGCCAACATGATTACCGTCTGTTCCGTTGCCACGCTGCTGTTCCTGGGCGGCTGGCATTCTCCGATCCCAAGTGAAATGGGTTCCGGCATCTTTGCTGCGCTGGTACATTTTTCCGCTGCTGGAATGTTGTTCTTCCACGCCATGCACGCCGCCCGTCCTTTCGATAAAATCACGTTTCCGGTTTTCGGTGTGGTGATTGCTGGCATCGGCACAATCTTCCTGGCAGGCGCTTTCGTTTGGCCAGCCCTCGGAGCGGCGATCAACGGCCTGTTTTGGTGGGGCTCAAAAACGTTCCTGCTGCTGTTCGTGTTTATTTGGATCCGCGCAACACTGCCGCGTTTCCGCTATGACCAACTCATGCGATTTGCGTGGCTATTCATGTTCCCTGCTGCTTTGCTGAACATGCTGGCAACTGCGTTTTTCGTGGCACTGAAGGGAAACTAATGGACCTGATACTTTTCATCATTTTCGCATTGTTCGCTGTTGCTTCAGCCCTGGGCCTAATCCTGCAAACCCACCCGGTCAATAGTGCGCTTTCGCTGATCGGCGTTATGGTTTCGCTGGCCATTCTCTATTTGCTCCTAGGCGCTGAATTCATCGCCGCCGCACAGTTAGTAGTCTATGCCGGTGCCATCATGGTGCTGTTCCTTTTCGTCATCATGCTGCTGAATGCCGGCGAGGAAAGCAACCCCTGGAAAGCTCCGGTTGTTGCTTACATCGGCGGGCCCGTTGCCATTTTCATCATGGGCATGTTCGTCTATCTAATTAATTACACGCTTCCCCAAATGGATGCAGTTTCGTTTGGAAAGTTTACCGGCGGCGGCCCAAGGGAAGTTGGTATGGCTATCTTCACCAAGTACCTTTTGCCATTTGAAGTAACCAGTGTTTTAATCCTTATCGCCATTGTCGGTGCCATGGTTCTTGCTCGCAAGGAGATTGACTAAGTGCCCAATCCGCCAGTCCCATTGAATTACTACCTTACGCTGTCTGCCATCCTGTTCATGATCGGCGCCGCAGGGTTCGTCATTCGCCGCAACATTATCACCGTGTTCATGTCCATCGAATTGATGCTGAACGCAGTGAATCTAACTTTCGTCACCTTCTCCTACCAGTTCCGGCAGGTGGACGGCCACATCTACAGCTTCTTCGTCATGGTTGTTGCCGCCGCCGAAGCCGCTGTTGGCTTGGCGATTATTTTGACAGTGTTTAAGAACCGCTCCACTCTGACTATCGACGATGTCAGCAGCATGAAGAACTAAACGATGCACTCACTCTGGCTAATTCCAATCTTTCCTCTGCTCGGCTTCCTTATTAATGGAATGCTGGGCCGCCGGTTTTCTAAAACCGTCATCAACACTGTTGCCGTGGGCAGCGTAGTTCTTTCTTTCCTGTGGGTGTTGAAGGCTCTTTCCGCCTTGGCTCCACTGAACGAAACCTACGTGGAACACTACTTCACTTGGATTTCCTCCGGCACGTTGGATATTGGGTTCGATTTTGCGATTGACCGTCTCACGATGGTGATGCTCCTGGTGGTCACTGGGATTGGATCTCTAATTCACGTTTACGCCACCGGTTACATGGCGCATGAAGGTGGTTATTACCGCTTCTTCGCTTATCTAAACCTGTTCATGTTTTTCATGCTCACGCTGGTGCTTTCCGCCAATTACGTTCTGCTATTCGTCGGTTGGGAAGGCGTTGGTTTGTGCAGTTACTTGCTGATCGGCTTCTACTTCCTAAAGAAGAGCGCTTCCGATGCTGGTAAGAAAGCCTTCATCGTCAATCGGATTGGTGACTTTGGTTTCAGCTTGGCCATGTTCCTTATCGTGATCTCCTTCGGCACGCTTGATTTTCAAAAGGTGTTCGCCAAAGCCGCACCCATGTCCCCGGAATTACAATGCGGTGCGATCACAACCATTTGCTTGTTGCTGCTGGTTGGCGCAATGGGTAAGTCAGCGCAGATTCCTTTGTATGTTTGGCTCCCTGACGCCATGGAAGGTCCCACGCCAGTTTCCGCTTTGATCCACGCTGCCACCATGGTCACTGCCGGCGTCTATATGATTGCCCGCTCGGCCACTTTGTTTGAACGCGCTCCCATTGCGATGGATGTTGTGGCTTACATCGGCCTGGCCACCGCCGTTATGGCCGCTACCATCGGCCTGGTACAAAACGACATCAAGAAGGTTTACGCCTACTCCACCGTTTCGCAACTCGGCTACATGTTTCTGGGCTGCGGCGTTGGTGCCTTCTCCGCTGGAATTTGGCACGTTGTCACTCATGCCTTTTTCAAGGCACTGCTGTTCCTTGGCGCTGGCTCTGTGATTCATGCTTGTGCCGGCGAACAGGACATGCAAAAAATGGGCGGGCTGATGAAGAAGATTCCCATCACTTTTACCGTGCTTGTGATCGCTGCCATGGCCATCGCCGGTGTGCCGCCGCTTTCCGGTCACTACTCGAAAGATGCAATTTTACTGGCTGCCCATGCAAGGGCCCCGTGGATGTACTGGGTCGGCGTGGTTACTGCCGGCATGACTGCATTCTACGTGTTCCGTTCTATCTTCCTTACCTTCTTCGGCGAGTATCGCGGCAAGGCTCATCCTCATGAATCGCCCGCTGTCATGTGGGTTCCGCTGGCTGTGCTGGCAGTGCTCAGCATCATCGGCGGCATGTTCTTCAACATCCCTGAATTTCTTTCCCCTGTTCTGCCCATGCACGGCGGACATCATGATGAAAGTCTGGCTACCATTGCCACCGCTGCCGGGTTCGCTGGAATCCTGCTAGCCGCAGTCTGCTATCTATTTGTCCCCAGCATTCCCGGCGCATTGGCCTCAGCCTTTGCACCCGTTTATCAGACTCTCTACGACAAGTATTATGTCGACGAACTCTACGACGTTTCTATCGTCAAACCCATCGCTAACGGCTCAAAGGAAATTCTTTGGAAAGGTGCCGATGTTGGCGTGTTCGATGCTTTAGTCAATGGTGCCGGGACATCTTCCATGGCCATCGGCGGTTTGCTAAAGCGCATGCAATCCGGTAATTTGCGCACTTACGCCGGTTGGGTGTTAATAGGAATCTTACTCGTCATGGGCGGCTTTGCTGTCTACGGAGGTTCCAACTAATGAACCTGCTCGATATCACTCTTATC
>JAYUSZ010000465.1:0-2669 GCA_043755435.1 Bryobacterales bacterium
GGATTAAAGCCTCCCACTGCATAGATCCCCCGCATGAACGCTGGCGTTTCAATCACCTGTAAATTGTCCCGGTTTGGTAGCGGAACCAAATTCGATTGCTTAACGAAATCACGAGCCTCTTTAAGATCAGCGCGGGCATCTTCAAAATAACTGTTCACCGAAGATTGTTGCTTGGAAATCAAATCCAGCTTCTTTTTCACATCTCCCTTTACATCCCTGGACAGCCCTTCCATTTGAAGTTTGATTGCCTTGAATTTCGTTTCCGCCTCAGTTAGAGTCCCCCCGGAACTGGAATCCACCACTAATGAATAGAGGAACTTCTTGGGATATTTCTCTGGTCCCAAACGCCAATCCGAAGTTTTCTTTGAAAGGTCTCCTTCCAAAAATGTTTGAAACGATTTCAACGCCGATAATGCCACAGCGGCCGCTTTGCTATAGTCGTTCCGCATTCCTTCAGGACAATGGCCACGTAATTCTGTGTCAATTAACGCAATGTTGCCGGCGTTTTCCTGTACCGCCACCTGATTCCAAATTCGTGGAGCATCGGTCAAGTTGGCTTTGGCTTGCTCCAACAAAGAAGGGATTTTTTGCATCCGGGCAATAATGTTCTGAAACCGTTTCTCCACTGGAGCGGATTCTAATGCGTACAAGCTGAACAATCCATTCCCAATCATTTCTACATAAAGCGTTGGGTTGTGTTTGTAAGATTGAATCTCATTAAGCTCCAGAAGGGCAAGTTCAACTTGGTTCCGGATAATCACACCATCGGCGTCCATTTCGGGATCCGCACTATCAATTGGGATGTTCTTCAACGCCTCTTTAGTTAGTCGGTAAAACCGCCGTTGCTCTTCCAGACTCTGCTCGGACATATCGTCCATCAGTTGATCCAGAGGAACCCCTCTGTGCGCATGGTACCCCGCTGCTGTCGCCGCGGTGGGCGAATAGGCTAGAGACTGTTGAATGAACTGTTCAACGAGTTCTTCCATTTTCAAAGTCTTGTTGCTACCGCAACTGCTCAAAATCAAACTGGCTAGTAATAAAATCGCAGATTGCTTCATAAAACTGTTATTGTAATCCCCATGGAAAGGTCTAAGTTCAACCGCCGCATTTTCGTTGGCTTGTTAGGGGCAAGCGCCCGTGGAACTCGTGCGTTCGCAGAAACTAGCGAACCCCTGATAGACATCCACCAACATACGCCATACTCAGGCCGTACTGCTGATGAATTAGTGGCCCATCAGCGGAAAATGGGCATCACCAAAACAATCCTGCTTCCTGCTGGCCGGAAATACGGCCTTGCTGCCGGTGCAGGCGGGAACGACGAATGCGTGGAACTCTGCAAACGCTATCCGAAAGAATTTGTCTTCTGTGCCAATGAAATGCCCAATATTCCTGAAACCAGGGATGTGATTAGCAAGTATCTAAGAATGGGGGCCATTGGCATTGGCGAACAAAAATTCCCTGTAGATTCTGATTCTCCGCACATCCATCTGATTGCCCAAATTGCTCAGGAATTCGATGTTCCCGTGCTGCTGCATTTTCAGTACAACACCTATAATTTGCATTTCGATCGCTTCTATAAGATTCTTGAAAAATATCCTAAGGTCAATTTTATTGGTCACGCGCAAACATGGTGGTCGAACATTGATCGCCAGCAACAAGAACCGGCGCTCTATCCCAAGGGTAAGGTGAGTCCAGGCGGCATCAGCAGCCGCTACCTGAACGACTATCCCAACATGTACGGCGACCTTTCCGCTGGTAGCGGCTTAAATGCCCTACTTCGCGATGAAACGCACGCCCGCGAATTTCTCAGGCAGTATCAGGACAAGCTTCTTTACGGTTCCGACTGCAGTGATAAATTCGGCCAAGGCGAAAAGTGCTCTGGTAGCCAGCAACTGACTGCAGTTCGAAGACTATTAGCTGATAAGACGATTGAACGGAAACTACTATACGGAAATGCTGCTCGCGTCTTTAGACTGAGTTAAGACCCTACTCGCCTACAGTAGCAGGAGGCACGTCAACTTTTGGTGCTTGTGGCACAGCAGACTGCAGAATCTGCCAAGTGTCCTGACTGAATAGCACGACCCTCACTTGACCACGTTCGCCGATAGGCCCAATGTCGCGGCCAGAACGCCGAATCACAACCCCGCCAGCATTTCCAACTACCATGCGGGCAGATTCAGTTTTGTCAAACTGTTGAGTTTGGCCAACTTCGAGCAAACCGGAAAACAGTCTCTGTCCATTGCTGGAAATTTCAAGCCAAGTTGCTTCCGTTGCGGCAACACTTAAGGACAGCAGGCCTTCGGCCTTACTTAATGTCGATTCCGGTTTCGATGGTGCATCTGATTGGATAGTCTCTGCTTTGCTTACCGCAGCCTTCTGGATCGGCTTTCCATTATGGCCCTCTTCATACCAGGAATACAAATTGGAACCAGCTACAATGGCCAGCACCAACCCTGCTACGGCAGCCCACATTTTTGGATCAAAGACGCCTTTACCGCGAGGGGCTACCAAAGGAGGAACGGCAATATCCCACGATTTCCGTTGGTGTATTAACGCTTGGATCTGCACAGGCTCTTCCACAGGAGCTTCCGAGGGGATCGCATTTTCATACTCCGTTGGATCCAAACCAAGAACCATTGCGTACTGCCTAATGAAGCTGCGACCAAAGA
>JAYUSZ010000466.1:0-2668 GCA_043755435.1 Bryobacterales bacterium
CGGCTTCCGATTCGACGCCGATCGCTTTTCCTTCATCTCCACAACAAACTTCTGAGGAAGTACAGTTCTTCCCAATTCGGCAGTCGCCAAATTGTAGATATGCAGTACCACGCCGTGCTTCACCGTCCGTTCCCCAAAATCCACCAGATACGGGCGCCAACTGCTTAACTGCATCAAAGTTTCCGCCATCGCTTCTGAAACCAGAATGTGGCCCGCATCACCTGAATCCATCACCCGCTGCGCCATGTTAATACCGCCACCTGCCACGTTGGAATTGGCGTTGATATCGGCAACCTTGTACACTGGCCCCGAATGTATTCCCATGCGTAATTTTAGGTGCGGTCGGGTCAACAAAGCTTTAGAAATCTCAAATGCGCATTGCGCGGGCTGCGTTGGATCGCCAAAAAAGGATAGCGCCATCCCATCACCCGTTGGCAAACTAATCACATCTTCGTTCTCTTCGGCGTTCTTGAATGCAGCCGAACCCCGTACAATGTTCTGCAATTCCGCCAAGTATTCCCGTTGCTGATCCATCGGCAGCAAAGAATATCCCACCAAATCGGTAAATAGAATATGGCCCACTTCCAAATTGCTGGGGTCCTTCGCCTTTCCTTTCCCTGGCTGCTTCGTAATCAAAGCTTGCGAAATTGTCTCGCCAAATTCGTGCGCAGTTTGAAATCGATCCGCTTCCCGGTACGAAATAGCTTTCAGAATCGCCCTACCCGCCGCATCTGGCAATTCCGCGCGTAAATTTTGCGGCGGTTCCGGCTTCGCCTTTTCAGCCGAAACCAAATGTTCCAACGATGCTGCGAATGGCTTCTGTCCAGTCAAAATTTCATACGCGCAAATTCCCATGGCATAAACATCGGTTGCAGCCGAAGGCTTCCCCGCAAACTGTTCGGGCGACATGTAGGAATACTTTCCCGCCACTTGCGTCTTTTCCCCGCCGAATGCCGAATCCTGAATTCCGGCAATCCCAAAGTCAATAATTTTGGCGTGTTCGTCGCTGGCCCCATGCTTTTGCAGCATGATGTTTTCCGGAGTAAAATCGCGATGCCAAACACCCTTATCATGCGCCGCGCTCAATGCCTGACCCACTTGCTTTAAAATGCTTGCCGCCCTTCCGAATTCCAGTGGCCCTTTCTCCAACGCCTGTCGAAGATTCTGGCCTTCAATATATTGCATCACCAGAAACTGCCTGCCCTCAGCCGTTTCCCCTGTGTCCAACGCACCCACAACGCCAGGATGATCAATCCGCGCCAGTGCCTCCATTTCCTGCAGAAACTTCTTGCGGATCCACGCATCATGCTGCGATTCATCCAGCAGCACTTTCACCACAACACGCTTGTTCATCAACTGACGGTCGCGTGCTAAATACACAACGCTCATTCCGCCACGGCCAAGCTCACGCTCCACTTCGTAGCGGTCTTTTAATACCAGCAAGCTACCCGCAAGCCGTGTCTTTTCTGAATCCTCGCTCATTCTTTATTGGCAACTCGCGCTGCGTTCCGCCGATTGCCCAACCGAATTGGTCAACCGCACCGCAACCGTTGTAATCGCGTTCACATTCCCCTGTACGTTGAAAGCCTGGGTATAGCGGAACGTGCCGCCTGGAGAATTCCCCGCTGCCCAAGTATTGAATGCAGTCGTGGCATCCACACCCAATGACGTAGTGCCCAGATTATCACCCGTAAATGTGAATTGTGCCTGGGTAGCTTGCCGCGTGTTCGTATAGCCATCTGTGACAACGTTGAATGCTCCACTGGCACGCGTGCAGGTTACAGCAGTTAGCACCGGAGCCTGCCGCGGCACAGTCAATGTTTGCGGACCCAGTCCCGTCCCCGCAACCACCGCCCCGCCACTAGTGAACTGCGGTGTCAAGGTGATCACTCCTGCAATCGTCCCGGTTTTGAAAATCGCATTGATCACGGGCCGTGTCCCCGCCGGTATGTTGATCGGCAGAGTACGGCTGTTGTTTGAAAACTGGATCGCAGGATCGTCCGGTAATGTTCCGTCGCCCCTGAATGTTAGCGTCAGCGTGCCAACCAGGTCCACAGGAAAAGCAGCACCCAACCCAAGCGTTACTGTTTCATCTTTGCTTGGAGTTGTTGCCGACGGAACAGTCAATTGCAAGCTAACCGGTGGCAAGGACACCGTGAACGGCACTCCGTTCGATGTGGAGCCTCTCGGACCCACAACCGTAACTGTGACGCTTCCCGGAACAGCCAGTAAAGTCACTGGAACTATCGCCTGCAAACCACCAGGTGCCGGAGTGGTCGCCAATGGCGCGCCGTTCCATCGCACCACTGAACCTGGTTCAAATCCCGTTCCACTAACTGTCAATGTAAGTGGTGCAGTTCCTCCGGCAACAGAATTGTTTTGGCTCAGTGCCGAAATCTGTGGACGTGGGTTCACTGGGACATCAACGAAAATTGGCCCGTTAGGTCCGGTAACAATAATCTGGCATGTGCCCGGCTGCGTAATTAAAGCAGCAGGAATCACAGCCGTCACGGAAGTGTTTGATCCTGAGGATGTCACCAGCGTCGCCAAGGGCGCTGGTGGACAGGAAAAGTGTACAACAGGATTTGGTCCAAAACCTGTCCCAGTAATAACGATGGTTACAGGTCCATCACCTACCGTAAGCGCTGGGACGTTTGTCGTAACAGAA
>JAYUSZ010000467.1:0-17510 GCA_043755435.1 Bryobacterales bacterium
TCTCACTAACCGCCAATTATTCCCGCCCTCTGCCCCCCAACCAGTCGACCTGCACCCTCAATCAGATCCCGAGCCTCAAACGGAACCAATTGAAAACACGCTAAAAGATGGTCAGGACAGCGAAACGCAACCAACCGACAAAATACCCGTTGAAACGAAGCTACTTTTCGCAGTCGAAAATCAGGTCATTGATCCCCACCATCCCCGTTACGCCGCACTCCCCGCAGTCTTTCAACCACCAACTACCGAAAAACCTCTCACTGCGGGGGCAGCAACCTAAGAAACCAACTTTGTTCCATCCGTCCCGTCTCGGTCCATCGGCAAACAAAAGTTGGTCTCCAAAGGGGATACCCAAAATCCGTTCACGGCACAACGTAATTTTTTTGATCCCAATATCCACAATCGGTTAACGACGAACCCTAGCTTCAACTAACTCAATCACCATACCGCGCATGCTAAATTGCAGACATGAAAATAGCGTCTTGCACAAACTGGTTTACGCGCTCCCACCTCGCGCACTTCCATGTCAAACACCGTTCAACCCGCAAAGTGATATAGTGCATTTTATGTTTCAGGACTCAAAACCCCTACGCTCAGTTGCTTTACTTTTATTGATCAGTGCCCTTCCCATAACCGCGCAGACATCCACAGGCAGCATCAGCGGCACCGTCCAGGATGCGAGCGGTGCCATTATCGCCGGTGCAAAAATACGCCTGGTGGGCACGGAAACTGGCGAAGTTGTGCGTGAAATCACCACTGGTGCCGACGGCACATTTGCAGCACCACTACTGCGTCCCAGTAACTATACAGTGGAAGTTACCGCCGCAGGTTTCAAGCGGCTGGCACGTTCCGGCATCACTCTGCGCGTGGACGACGCTTTGAATCTGCGCCTTCCTTTGGAAATCGGCGCCATGACGGAAGCAGTTACCGTAACTGCAAGCGCTGAACTACTGGAACAAAGTACCAACACCGTCGGCCAAACCATCGACAACCGCACCATGCAGCAACTTCCACTCAATGGCAGGAACTATCTGCAGTTGGGGAATATTTCCGCTGGAACAGTTCCCAATACCCGGACTCGCGATCAATCGTTTTCCGCTTACGGGAATCGCGGCCTGCAAAATGCCTTTCTGTTAGACGGCGCACGGAATCAAAATTATCTGCGCGGCTTGGATAATCGGGCACGCGATGCCATGCGTCCTTCTCTCGAAGCGATTTCCGAATTCAAAGTACAGACAAGCAACTACTCAGCCGAATACGGAGCTTCTGCCGGAGCAATAGTTACTGTTGTTACTAAGTCAGGAACAAATGATCTGCACGGTTCTGCACTGGAATTCCTACGCAACAACGCATTTGACGCAAGAGACTATTTCCTCCCTGCCACTGCCAAGAAACCTTTGTTTGTGGAACATCAGTTTGGTGGTTCCGTTGGCGGCAAGATCATTCGGAATAGGGCCTGGTGGCACACCGCCTACCAGAGGACACACATTAGCCAAGGCTCAACCGCCAGTGGCGCAGTGCCTTTGGCTCAGGAGAAAAATGGAGTCTTTGCAACTGCTGTGTTCGATCCGCTAACCACTCGCCCTAACCCGGCGGGTACGGGTTCCATCCGCGACGCTTTCCCCAACAATACAATCCCCTCGAACCGTTTCGACAGCCTTGGGAAGAGTCTCGTTGACCGCTATCCGAATCCTCAATCAGCAGCCGCCATCAACTATTTCAACAGCCCTTTGCTTTCCACTCGCTCGCACAACGCAACCGTGCGAGGGGATGTGAAGATCAGCGACAAGGACTCTTTATTCGCCCGCTGGTCCTTAGATCAAGGCGCTTTTGGTGCACTGCCTCTACTACCCTTAGGAGCCCAAACCGGAGTGGTTCGCGATGTCCCCGCACGTAGTTTCGGTATCGGCTATACGCGAATCTTGAAGCCCACCATGGTGAATGAAGCACGGTTCGCCTATAACTTCGTCGGCTTAACACAAGACGCTACACAAAAGCTGGAAGACTTGATTCCAGGAGCACTTGCATCAACAGTTCAATCAGGCATGCCCACCCTTAACATTACTGGTTATGCCGGCATTGGCGCGCGACCTGCCAATTTTGACAATGTTCCGGTGACCAAGAAATCGAAGGTGTATAACTTCTCTGATAACATCTCCATAGTCCATGGCAAGCAGACTACTAAATTCGGTGTTGATTTTCAGTATTTGGATTCCCCAACATTTGCCACCCTCGATGGACGCGGTTCTTTTGGCTTCACGGGGGTGTTTACGCAAAATCCGCAGCGTCGTCCCGGCAGCGGCAGTTCCGTGGCCGACATACTTTTGGGTTTACCAAATTCCATCACCTCTGGCACGCCATCGGACGCCAACGAACGGGCACGCAATTACTATTTCTACGCGCAGAACGATTGGACTTTAACGTCACGGCTAACATTGAATGTGGGCATCCGCTACGAAGTAACCAGCCCCTTCTACGACGCCAATAACCGGCTAGCGAATCTTGTGCTGGATAGCGGAGACCCTTTATACGGCCAGTACGTGCTGGCTGGGGATAAGCGCCTGCCCCGCGCATTGCAGAAAACGGATTACAACAACATTGCTCCCAGAGCAGGTTTTGCATACAAAGCTCGTGGAGCAACGGTTATCCGCGGGGGCTTTGGCATTTTCTTCGCCCAGGATGAAGGATTTGGAGTAAGTCAACGAATGACGAATAATCCACCATTCGTTGGCTTTGGCGGTTTTTCGGTAGTTAGCGACCAACTCAACATCTCCAGCACCATTCCACTTAGCAGCAAGTTGCCCGCGCGGGCCACTGCCATCGATCCAGCCACTTACAAATTGGACCCCAGAAATACAGCTCAAATTCGAAGCTGGAGCACCCGCTTCACCATCCCCTATGTGGAGCAGTGGAATCTGAATATTCAAAAAGAGATCACTAAGAATCTTGTTTTTGAAGTTGGTTATGTAGGCAACCACGGGGTGAAGCTTTACGGTGCTTATGAAGGGAACCAACCGCTACCCGCCGCAGGTGCCATCAATACCCGCAGGCCTTTATCGGCGCTCACCTCCGGCTCCATCCTGAAAGTCGACCCCTGGGTCACCAGCAACTATCAAGGAATTTCCACGCGCCTGGAGCGCCGCTTTGCCGGTGGCTTCAGCGTGTTGGGAGTCTATACTTTCGGTAAGTCGCTGGATATGCAGACCACCATCGATCTGTGCGATGGCTGCACGAATTCCAGTGGCTCTGGCGCAGTTTCAGACGCTCGAAACCGCCGGCTGAATTATGGACTTTCCGATCACCATACAGCACAAAGAGGAGTAGTAAGTGGGTTCTGGGAATTGCCTTTTGGCGCAGGGCGAAAATACGCAACAAAGGGTCCCGCCTCCCATTTAGCTGGAGGTTGGGCATTGAGTGGCATCTCCACCCTTTCCACCGGATTGCCATTCACCATGAACTTGAATTTCGACAATGCAAACACCGGAAGCGTGAATTGGCCCAATCGCATCGGTAACGGCAAGCTGGATAATCCCACCGTTGCAAAGTGGTTTGATACGTCAGCATTTGTGTTCCCCGCAGCATTTACAATTGGGAACGCAGGGCGCAATATTTTGACGGGTCCAGGAATCGTAAGCACAGACATTTCCATGCAACGCAGCTTCCGCATACCAGCTCGGGAATCAATGCGAATTGAGTTTCGCGCTGAGGCCTTCAACTTGTTCAATAAGCCGCAACTCAGCACTCCCGCAGTAACATTAGGAAATGCGCAATTCGGATCCATTAACTCAACAGCAAGAGCCAATAGGCAATTGCAGTTAGGATTGAAGTTCTTATTCTAAGAAATGTCTAAGTGGCCAAGCAGCCCGTGGTTTTACGGCAGGTTACAGAGGCGCGACCGTTAGGGAGTGCGCCTTTTCTGATCATAACCACAAGCTTCTATTAGAAGGCCGGGCCACTTATTCACTTGCTAAGCAGTCGCAGACATTGAGAGAAGTTCCTTCTCTGCAGTAAGCCAATCCTCGGTTGAGGTACCTTCGGGACAGCCGCGTTCCATCCAAATATGATAGGCGCGCGTGGCAACTTCTTCCGTTCTAATGGAACGATCCAGCTTCATGTTGGATGCCGGGGTAGATTCCACCACCGCCGCATTCGTTGACTTACGAGAGGATGCGATTACGTGACGTTTAACTGCGGGCTTCACTGCAAGCTCGACAATCGGAGAAGGGGTCTGAGTCTTTGAGGTTGCTGATTTGGCACGGGTGCGGGGTTTTACTTCGGAAATCGTGCTGGGGTTTGGGGTTACAGTTACAGCTTTAGTAGCTTTCTTAGGTGTCATTAATTTGGTTCTCACAATTCGCTGATGTCAAAGCCCACTCACGACAGGGTTGGCTGGGCGGTTAGTGATACTTACAAAGGATAACATAGATCAGCGCATTTGGGGGGAGATTGAAGCAATTTTACATGAAGAAGTTTTCATGAGATTAGTCAAGAGAACTTGGGCCGAGCGTGTCCCAACGTTTCACGGAACAATCGAAACTCTGATAACGTAATAGTTTCTGACAGAAGTATGCCTGAAGGAGCCAGAGGAACCATATGGGGATTCGAAACTTTTTATCAAAACAATTTATCGATGTAATTCAGTGGACGGAACCTGAAGAGGGCATCCTGTCCTACCGCTATCCCATGCAAGACATGGAGATTCAGAATGGCGGCAAGTTGACCGTACGCGAATCGCAAGCGGCGTTGTTCGTAAATGAAGGCCGGGCGGCTGATGCATTTGGTCCAGGCCTTTATACTCTGAACACGCAGAACTTGCCGATTATGACCAATTTGATGAATTGGGACAAGATGTTTGAATCGCCATTCAAAAGCGACGTTTACTTCTTCAACACGCATCAAAACATCAACCAGAAATGGGGCACCCAAAATCCGCTGACCATTCGCGACAAAGAATTTGGCGCGATTCGTGTCCGCGGAAACGGCGTCTATTCCTGGCACATCGTCAACCCTAAACAGTTTCATCAGAAGATTTCCGGCACTCGCGAAGTGGTGCGTGTGGGCGATGTTGAGGAGCAGCTTCGGTCAACAGTGATAGGACAAATGGGCGATGCCATCGCTCAAAGTGGCATCCCGTTTCTGGATTTGATTTCCAATCAAGTGGAACTTGGCGCCAAAATTCTTGCAGGCTTACAGCCTGCTTTTGAGGAATTTGGTCTTCAACTTGACACTTTCCTCGTCCGCGAATTTTCGCTTCCAGAAGAGCTGCAAAAGAAGCTGGACGAACGCATCAGCATGAACATGCTTGGCGATATGGGGCGCTACACGCAGTATCAGGTTGCTCAATCCATTCCTGTCGCCGCTGCCAATGAAGGTAGTGGAGCCGTGGGCACAGGCATGGGCTTGGGGGCTGGCCTTTTATTCGGGCAGCAGTTTGCAGGCGCACTTGGCGGAGCAATGAATCCCGCAGCACAGGCAGGTGCTGCGCCGGCCACCGGAGTTGTTCCTCCCGTAATTCCCGCGACTCCTGCGGCGTCTGCTCCGGCAGGTGAAACTAAGTTCTGTTTGAACTGTGGCAACAAGATTCCGCGTGCCGCGAAGTTCTGCACTGAATGCGGATCGAAGCAAGAGTAATTCACTAAACCAATGAACCCTTCCGGCTGCGAATGGGTAGTAGAAGCGCAGGGCTGCGACGAAGCGGCTCTGCGTAATCCCTCCTTATTACGCGATCTTTTTCAAAGCCTGATTGACGGCATGCTGCTGCATGCCGTGGAACCGGCTGTGTGGCACCAATTCCCTGGCGAAGGAGGCATCACAGGACTGTGTTTATTGGCTGAATCGCACTTGGCATGCCATACGTTTCCTGAATACAGATCCCTGTGTCTGAACGTGTTTTGCTGCCGGAGCCGCGATGACTTCGATTTTGCAGCCTGCTTGAAACTAGCTTTTGGCGCAACAGAGGTAAGGGTCCGCAAGTTGGAACGGCCCTACGGTCAACCATGGAACTAAAAACCTCTTGCCCCAATTGCGGCGCTGAGATTGTCTTCCGTTACCAGGCCGCCATTCAAACCACTTGTGGATTTTGTAAGTCGATTCTCGTCCGTCAGGATAAAGATCTAACCCGTGTCGGAGTAACTGGGGAATGGCCGCTGGATGCTTCCCCAATCCAACTTGGCGTGCGCGGCTCTTTCAACGGCCAAGCCTTTGAAGTGGTGGGTCGTATTATCTATGAGTATGATCTTGGCGGTTGGAATGAATGGCATATTATCCTTGGAGGTAAGAGCGCCTGGCTGAGTGATGCGCAACTGGAATACGCCATTTCGCGGCAATGGCCCAACACTGTAAAGTGGCCTCCCTCAGAAATCGTCAAGGTTGGACAAGTGTTCAAATCCCTTGAAGGCACGGACTATTTTGTAACTTCGCTGAATAAAGCAAAGTATGTCGGCGTAGAAGGCGACTTACCTTTTGAATACTGGGACAAAGGTGTGATGTCTTATTTGGACCTCGGTTCCGAAGATGGTAAGTTCGCCACTCTTGACTATTCCGAGGACCCGCCGCTTGTCTTTCTCGGCGAGTATGTGGATTTTGATTCCCTGAAGATGACCGGCCTGCGCGAATTCGAAGGTTGGCTGCGATGACTATCGTCCCCAGAGCGAAAGGACTAAATTGCCCCGGCTGCGGCAATGCCCTTGAAGTTCGCAGTCTTGGCCGCGCCATCAGTGTCGTCTGCCCAGCCTGCCTGCGGGTCTTGGACGCGCGCGATCCTAACCTGGCCATCCTTGCAAACTACGCTGGAGCCCAGCGAGTGATTCCTAATATCCCCTTAGGCAAGCGCGGAACATTAAGTGGTGTAGATTACGAAGCCATTGGTTTTCAAGAACGGCAAGTCCTTGTGGATGGTGTTTCCTACAGCTGGAATGAGTATCTTCTATTTAACCCATTCAAAGGTTATAAGTATCTGGTTCAGTCGCAAAATCATTGGAATGAAGTAACTCCAATTCACGCTTTACCACGTGAAACTTCAGGCATGGGTAAGCGCAGTGTTACTTGGAATAGTCAGCGCTTCACTCATTTCCAATCAGCCAACGCCGAAACTACCTATGTTTTTGGCGAGTTCCCTTGGGAAGTTCGCAAAGGCGAAAAAGTCCATTCCGACGATTTCATTGCGCCACCTTTGATGCTTTCCTCGGAGAAAAACGGAAGCGAAATTACTTGGAGCCTCGCCAAGTATAGGACTGCCGTCGAAATCGGCAAGGCCTTCAACCTTGCCCTGCCAACTACAACTTCCGGCGCTCCATTTGCGAATCAGGCGAACCCTTACCTGGGCAAGCCGTCGAAGGCTTGGATGTGGTTCGCCATCGCTGTGATGGCCATGCTGGTGCTCGCCACGCTTCTATCCTTAGCCACCCGATCGAATGTTGTGTTGGACAAATCTTTCACCATTGATCCAGCCAAGCAGGAAGAAAAGGCATTCGTGACAGAAACGTTTTATGTGCCAGGCAGCGGAATGCTCAATGTGAATCTCCGTGCCGATGTGGATAACGAAGAAGCATTCCTTGGCGTAACTTTGATCAATGAAACAACGGGTAGAGCCTGGGAATTTGCCCGCACCCTGAGCCATTATTCAGGAATTGATGAAGGCGAAAAATGGAGCGAAGGATCAAAATCCTCTACGGTTAAGATGTCTGGAATTCCAGAAGGCACATATTATTTCCGCATCGATTCGGAAAGAGATGCTGCCGCCGGCACTTTGCCCAGGCCTGTCCGATACAACATCAAAACCACAAGAGGCTCCAGCATTTCATGGGTCTTGTTCTTCGTGGTACTTTGCTTGTTATTGATTCCGCCAGTTTGGTACAGCATTCAGAAGTCAAACTTTGAAACCAAACGTTGGATGGAAAGTGATTACGCACCGGAACTAGGTTCCGATTCAGGAGATGACGACTAATGACGAGTCCTTATTACATTGCATATAGTGTATTACTGGTGGGTGCCTGGAGCGTGCTCTCCTACAAAGGTTTCAGTCTCGACCGGTATGAGGAAGTAAAGGACGTGCCCAAGACCGTGCGCAATAACCCAGGTGCTTACAGGCCGCACTATTATTACTCGCCGCGTTATACAGGAGGGAAATAGAATGAACTTCAATCCAGAGTACTTAGTCAACGCTATGGTCTATGCCTTGTTAGGCGTAGTGATTTTCGTCGGCAGTTTCATAGTGATGGACAAAATCACGCCCTATCAGTTATGGAAGGAAATTGTCGAAAAGCAGAACGTGGCCCTGGCGATATTGGTCGGGTTGATGTCCGTTGGCATTGGCGTTATTATCGCTGCTGCTGTTCATTAGGACCCCTCGTTGGCAGTCGTCCTATTCATTTCCGTTTTCCTGATTTCGGCCTGCGGGCTGATCTATGAGTTGATTGCCGGAGCCCTTGCCAGTTACTTACTCGGCGATAGCATCCTACAATTTTCCACGGTGATTGGTGCTTACTTGTTTGCCATGGGCATCGGCAGTTGGCTTAGCCGATTTCTTGGCAAAGGCCTTGTCGCCCGCTTCATCACCATCGAATTAATGGTGGGATTAGTAGGTGGTTTTTCCTCAACGATTCTGTTCCTGGCCTTTGCCTACACTGAAGGATTCCGGCTGCTACTCTATGCCATTGTATCCATCATAGGCATTTTAGTGGGCCTGGAAATCCCCCTGTTAATGCGCATCTTAAAGGAGCGCTTCCAGTTTCACGACCTTGTTTCCAACGTGCTGACTTTTGACTATCTCGGCGCGCTCGGCGCCTCTCTTCTCTTCCCCATCGTGTTAGTTCCAAAACTTGGCATGGTGCGTTCCGCGATGCTGTTCGGCTTAGTAAATGCCGGCGTCGCATTGTGGTCCACTTACATCTTCCGCTCCCAATTAGGACGCCTTGCAGCACTCCGCACTGCTTGCGCAACCGTGATAGTAACGCTTGGAATCGGGATGGTTTTCGCCGACCGGATCACCGAAGCTGCTGACAACGGAATTTACGCTGACGACGTGATTCTTTCAAAAACAACAAAGTATCAACGAATTGTTTTAACCAAGTGGAAGGACGATTTGCGGCTTTTTCTAAGCTCTCACTTGCAGTTCAGTTCTCGCGACGAATACCGGTATCACGAAGCGCTAGTTCATCCTGGATTGGCTTCGCTAGGCGGGGCTCGAAATGTATTGGTGCTTGGAGGCGGCGATGGCCTCGCCGTGCGCGAAATCTTGAAGTACCCTCAGATCCAAGCCATAACACTGGTAGATCTGGATGATCAAATGACTGACTTATTCACCAGGCATCCATTGCTATCGGGGCTAAATTCAAAATCCCTCTCCTCACCCAAAGTTAAGGTGATCAATGCCGATGCGTTTCCCTGGCTGGAACAAGACCGGGGTTACTACGATTTTGTGGTGATCGATTTCCCTGACCCTACTAACTTTTCCCTCGGTAAGTTATATACAACCGCCTTCTACCGGTTAGTGGAAAAACATCTAACCCGCGATGGCCTCTGTGTCGTGCAAAGCACTTCCCCCTTGTTCGCGCGCTCCAGCTTTTGGACTGTTACCGAAACACTCAAACAATCCGGCTTCAACATTTGGCCCTATCACTTATATGTCCCCAGCTTCGGTGAATGGGGTTTCGTGCTGGCAGGACGCACCGAATACCACTACCCAGTGGATTCGTTACCCAAGGGACTTCGCTTCCTCGATTCAAATAGCTTGCCCGTTATGTTTCAATTCCCTGAGGACATGAAACCGGTAGCAGTGGAAGCAAACAAGTTGAATGACCAAGTGCTGGTGAGGACTTATGACCGCGAATGGCGCGACATTGCAAGGTAACAGGCGTCAGTTCCTTTCTGCCGCCTTAGTTGGACTAAGTCAGAAAAGTGACCGTTCAGTTAGCGGTGGTTTCGTTTTTGAATCCCAAGACCATGGCCACTTGATTCGTGATCGTAAGTCAATCGAAGTTTCCGGAAAACGCCTCAAAATCCCCGTAGTCATCGTGGGAGGCGGTATTGCCGGTCTTTCCGCCGCGTGGCGATTCGACAAACGCGGCTTCCGCGACTATTTCCTTCTGGAAATGGAATCTGAAGCGGGAGGCAATTCCCGATGGAGTGAAAACGAAGTCAGTCGCTACCCTTGGGCTGCCCATTACGTTCCGGTCCCCAATAAATCTTCAGTACTCGTCCGCGAGTTATTTGAAGAGCTTGGCTTGCTGCGCGACGGCCATTGGGACGAACGCCACCTATGCCATTCCCCTCAAGAAAGGTTGTTTCTCCACGGCCGTTGGCAAGAAGGCATAGAGCCAGAGATTGCCGCCACAAAGCAGGATCACCAGCAATACAAAGCATTCGAACAACGTATCGCAGAGTTCCGTGCATCAGGGCAGTTCACCGTTCCCCTTGAGTTAGCCGCAAAACCAGGCCCCCTGGATCAGGTTAGTTTTCGCGAATGGCTAAGGCAAAACAAATTCACCTCCCCTTATCTGAATTGGTATGCCGATTACAGTTGTCGCGATGATTATGGTTCGTCTTCTCAGGAAACATCCGCATGGGCTGGCATTCATTACTTTGCCTCCCGTGAACATGATGAGAAAGGTCCACTTACTTGGCCGGAAGGAAATGGCTGGATCGCAAGACACTTGATTAACAAAGCTGGAGAGCGAATTCGGAAAGGAGAAATGGTCCGAGTAATTCAACGGGCAGGTACAGGCTGGCGAGTAGTAACATCAAAAGCTATCTACGAGACCGACGCCGTAGTATTCGCCGCACCTTCTTTTCTAACTCCCTACTTACTGGAAGGTGGTGATAAATTCACTGGTTTTGAATATTCCCCATGGTTGACCGCTAACTTAACCATGGATCGCCTCCCCGAAGAAAAAGGTTCAGAACTCGCCTGGGACAACGTGATCTACGCCTCCCAATCGCTTGGCTATGTGGTGGCAACTCACCAAAACTTGTCATCGCGCGTGGATCGTAGCGTTTGGACCTATTATCTGCCTTTGTCCGGCGAACCGCCCTCCGCCGCTCGCCGACGATTGCTCGCCACTGACTGGGGCACCTGGAAAGAATACATTCTCAATGACCTGGAACGCGCCCATCCCAACATTCGGCAATGCGTTTCCCGCATCGATATGTTTCGCAATGGTCACGCCATGGTTCGCCCAACCCCTGGATTTCTCAGCAACCCATCCCGCACCCGAGCCTCGTCCGGCGGCACCGGAATCGAATTTGCGAATTCAGACTTAAGTGGAATTTCTATATTCGAACAGGCACAGTATCGTGGTGTTTTGGCCGCAGATCGTGTGTTGAAGCGAGTAGGAAAGCGGTAGAGTTCAGAATAAATAAAATCAATATGTTGCAAAGTATGACATACAGGCATACCTAAGCATATGTCTGGACATACCAAGAAATATTGCCTTCAACTGTGGGTATTAGATACCCGCAGATAAGGGTATGGCGTTACTCTAATTAAACTTAAGTAATCTCAAAGCAGCAGCTTCACCTGTACCCACATTCTACGGGTCCCTGAATCAGTGAAATCGCGATTCAGAAATCGGCCGGCCGGAGCATCGCGCACATTCCGGTTCACTTGATTGTTCGGCGAAGTGAATTGAGGATGGTTGAATGCATTCTGCGCTTCCCAACGAAACTCCAACCTCTTGCGTTCCCCCATGGCAAATATCTTGAAGAGGCTCAAATCAAAATTGTTTGTCCCGCCGGTGAATTGCGTGTTGCGGCCCACCGTCGATCCGTTGGGTGTTCCCGTTCCTTCTACCCAGTAAACGTTTGCCGGGGTGACGCACAAATCAATGTCTGGATTGCGGTATCCACTGGGGCATCCTTGCGAAAGCACCGCTCTGCTATTTCGGGGTGCTTGCGGATTGCCGATGTCCGGACGGTCCAACTGCCAACCATCCCGGTTGCGATCAGATCCATTGACTATCGTGTACGGCGTACCAGACTGCAAAGTGGTAATTCCAGCTATCGACCAGCCACCGAGCATTTTCTTCGACAAACCCTCGGACGGTCCTGGGATCTCCCACACGTACAGTAGCGTAAGCCGCTGGCCGCGATGGAAATCGCTTACACCGTGATCGAGTTTTAGTCCGCCTTGTGCGGCCGGTACCGACGTCAGACCGGGGTTTGCATATTGCGTATTGACTTGCCCAATGCCCTCGCTGGTGCTGTCGAGACTCTTCGACCACGTGTAGGAAGACGACAATTGGAAGCCGTGGGCAAATCGCCGGTTCAAGAGCCCTTGCATCGAGTGGTAAGAGGAGTTTCCCTGGCTGGTGCGAACCGTCCGGCCTCCAAATTCAGGATGCAGCCGCGCTCCGTCCAGTCCTGGGTTCAGATCGGCGCGGGTGGTCAGTTTGTGACTTCCCGAACCCACGTAAGAAACATCGAGCAGCACATGACTGCGGAGTTGGCGCTGGAAGCCGAACGACCAGCGTTCAGTGTAGGGGTTGCGGAAGTCCTTTTCCAGCGTGCCGTATTGCGTATCTAGCAAAATAGGTTGTCGTGGAGTGGCAGCAGGAAGTTGGGCGGTCCAGTTGGCTGTTCCCCTTCCTGTTGGCGCTGCCACGATGTCGGCGAAAACTGCATTTGGCGTGGAGGTGGCAAGATCCAACGAAATCATTTGCGTATATAGGGCCTGGTAGCTAATCTGATAGCCGCCACGCCAAACGGTCTTCCCACGCGACCATGCAAATCCGAATGCTGGCCCGAAATTATTGTCATCGCGATTCACGCGGTTCGGCTCAAAGAACTTTAGAGGATCGAATCCGGAAAAGGCCGGGTACCTTAGCACGTTTGCCTGCATGCCGAAATTCTCATAGCGCAACCCAAACGTCAGGGTAAGTGCTGCCGTAGGCTTCCACGTGTCTTGAAAAAAGTAAGACTGCCTGAACTGATTTGGATGGAAAATATCTCCGCCGATCGTCTTGCGGATGCGCGCGGATTGCCCGCTAAAATCGTCCAGAAAGTTAGCAAAAGCGGAATACCCAGCCCCACCCTGGAACATGACTTCGCCAACCGGATAACCATTGGGCCGCTGGGTTGCGAATTGCCGCAGCAGTTCTACTCCGTAGCGGAAAATGTGCCGTCCCGTCAGCTTCGTTTGTGTTTCCTGAAACAATAGGTTATTGGCGTGGCGAAACTGCAGGCCAGAAGGGACACCAGGGGAGGCAATGTTCTGAATTACGAATCTGGGAAGCGTCGATGCAACCGGACTGGACTGAGGCGAGATGCGGCTTTGGTCAGCGTGCAACTGTCCGTAGGAGAATCGAAACTCATTCGTGTAACTTGGGGAGAAAGTGTAACTGTCGGCAAAAAGGAAGTTCTGATTTCGTTCGCCCGCGTCCAGAACAAACCCTGGAAAAAGTACATCCACCGGAGCACTGACCCTGGAATCGGAGATGTACCGCCAGGAGAGCCGGTGAGCTTCCGACCCAACGTGATCTAACCGAACGAGTCCTTGCGGCCCTTTGTTACTAGCGGAGAGGGCCAACGGCGCTGTGGCAAAGGAAATTGATCCCCGGTCCAACCCCGTTCTCGGATCCGCACCAAGGGCCAAGTTGATGGGCGAGGCCGAGCCACGCACATCGCCAAGATTCGTCAGGTAAAGATCGAGCCTTGGATTTGAGGGGAACAGTGACCGCAGTCGTTCAACCGCCGCAGCCGTAGGAACAACCAGCGGAAAGTTTGTGGTGGAACGGCGTGTGTCTTCCTGGAAACCCGCAAACAAAAAAGTCTTGTTTCTGCGAATAGGCCCTCCAGTTGTGAATCCGCCAAGGTTGTGGCTGAATACCGATTTCGGCGTCCGGGTCAACTTGTCGAGATTCGAAACCGAGTTAAACAGCTGCGATTGATACCGCCAAAACAAAGTCCCGTGAAGGCTGTTGGTTCCGGATTTGGTGATCACGTTAAAGACGCCACCGGACGCCCGGCCGAACTCCACACTGTAGTTCCCGGTTTGCACCGAAACCTCTTCTACGGCATCGGCAATGTGAAACGGCTGAGCCACACCAGTGAAAGCGATATCGTTGTTTTCGGTGCCATCCAGCAGAAAGTTATTGCCACGCACCCGCTGGCCGTTGACGGAGAACTCAGTGGATTCTTCCAAAGATTGCTTATAGCTGCCTGAGGGTTGAACCACGCCTGGCAGCGTGCGCGCCAGCGAGATCGGGTCCAGACCGACCAGAGGAAGCTGGCTCACTTGCAGCGGTAGAAAATTTCCGCCGCGCAGCGGACCATCCCGGACGGTAAGTGCTTCAGCTTCCGCGCTGACGTGCACTGTAATAGCTTCACTTCCCAGTTCTAGCCTTATGTCAATCACGGCAGTGCGATTGGCTTCAACCCTTAAACTTGTCGCAAGAAACGGATTAAAGCCAGCAGCCGAGATTTTCAGATGATAGACACCTAAGTCCACGGCGTCGAAACGATAGATACCGGCCTCGTTGCTGTAGGCCGAACGCCGGGCACCGGTTTCAAACCGGCTTAGGACAGCGTTGGCTCCAACAACAACGGCACCGGCTGGGTCCGTAATCGTACCTGAAACTGTGCCGCGGCTGGTTTGTGCCTGCGCTGCGATTGCCAGGATTGTGATCCCCGCAAGTACCCGCACTTTATGCAAACTTTAACTCCAACTAATCGTATCAGCTTAGCCTAAAAGTGGACTATTCCGGCAGTCCCACCTTTTTGCGGAGAGCTTTTACACGGGGATCACCTTTGAGAAGCGCAAATTCCGGAAACGTGAGCGCCCTGCCAAGGCGAGCCGGTCCCCCGGCCGCGCCGCGATCAAGCGCCGCGAATGTACGGTCTTTGTCCCCTAAACCGGCGAAAATCATTGCATGATTGAACGGGTTTATTGGGGTTGTTGCTGCGGCGAGTTTCTCCGCGTCCTCTCTGCGTCCGGCTAAGGCATAAGCATAGCCAAGTTCACCGCGCATTGGAGCCCCCATTGGCTGAATTCGTCCCTCAAAAATTTTTTCGAAGATCTGGATTGCCTCACTGACCTTACCTTGCGCTAGCCGCGCCCTTCCCATGCAGAAAGTCCAATTGCGGGTGTTGACCAGCTTCTCGCAAACGCTCGCTGCCTCATCGTATCGCCCCGCCGAAATGAGCACATACGCCAAATTATTTTGAATCACCGGCGAGAGCGGATCGGCTTTAGCTGCAGCATAGGATTCCCGGACCGCATCCTCAATTCGCCCCAACGGCAGGAGATAAAACATGGCGAAATCGCTATGCGTTTCCGAGCGGCTTGGATCAAGTTCGATGGCGCGCAAGAAGCTCTTTTCAGAAGCCCCCCATTGCCCATCACGCGCCTTGCTCATGCCCTGGGCATAATGCGCTTGTGCCAGCAAAGGGTCCAATTGAATCGCCTTCTCCGCCGCAATTCGCATTTTCGAAATCTCATCGGAAATGTTGAAGGCGAACTCACCGGAGCGCGTTGCATAGGCCACTGCCAAATCTGCATAGGCGGGAGCAAACGAGGGATCCTTGGCAATCACTTCCTCTAGCGGCCCAATAGTGTTCATCCCTGCTATGCCCCGCTCGATGGAAAGTGATCGTGCCCGCAAATACAAATCGTAAACTTCAGCATTGATCTCGTAGCGCCTTCGCCCACTCCCCAACTTCAACCGCAAACTGTTGACAATGCCCCGGGAGATTTCATCCTGAATAGCAAGGACATCCGGTAACTCACGATCATACCGGCCCGACCACAGCGGGAAGTCATCCAGCACGCGCACCAACTGAACGTTGATTCGCAAGTGCTGCCCCGCCCGCAGAACCGAACCTTCCAGGATGTAGTCGGCATCCAACTGCTTTCCGGCCTCCCGCACATTTCGAGGCTTATCTTTGAGGGCGAAGGAAGACGTCTGGGAGCGCACCTCCAAACCGTCGATAATGGACAGGTTGCGAATCAGTTCCCCAGTGAGGCCGTCGGCAAAGTAATCGTAATTGGGATCCTGGCTGAGGTTCGTCAACGGCAAAACCGCAATTGGGATGGGTGCATGACGGGACTGAAAACGCCACCAACCCGCAATGGCAAAGGTCACCGCCAAGCAGGCCGCCGCAACAGCCAGCCAAAGCCGCATCTTCTGACGCTTAGTTGGGGCTTCGCCCGGATCCAAATCGGCCGAAGGTACCGTTTGACGAAATGCGGGAATGTAGCCACCTTTTGGCAGCTCTATGACCAGAGTATCGTTTTTACCCTCTCCGGCATAATATTCGTTCAGCCGGGCCCGAAGACGGGCCGCTTCTGTTCGGACAATAGGATCTCGCTTGGGGTTGTAGTCCGGACTGCGGCCCAACACTTCAATGGCAATGACGGATTCTTTCAGCTCTTCGTCCTTGCCATCCAAACACCGCTCCACTATGAAGCGCAGGAAGCTGCCCATTCGCTCGTTTCGCGCAAAGCCGGAACTTGCAAGCACCAGTTCCAGTTGCCGCCGTACAGCCTGCTCGTCGATTTCAACCGGTGGCATTCCATCCCAGTATAGCCTTTGTTCTCAATAACGTTCGCGGGTATAACACCCCGTTCGTACCCCTTCGGCATTGCTAACTGTTCCGATTGGCCGCATTGTGACGACATGCCAATCGTACAAAAAACAGTTCGCACCGCTCCTCGTGAAATGAAGATGCTTAGAAATTTGATCCTCTTTGTTTGGGCGACTGGAATCAGCTTGGCCCAGGTTGGCAACGTTTCCGGTTGGACCTTTCAGCACCCGTTTCCAACTGGGAATGTCTTGCGCGCGGTGGCTGCGCTGGATAACAAAACGATGATCGCCGTGGGGGAGTACGGTGCCATCATGCGGACCACGGATGCAGGCGGAACTTGGACGCTTGTATCCAGTGGTACATTTGCCACCCTCTGCGCCGTCTCCTTTGCCGACGCCAACACCGGAACAGCAGTCGGGAGTAATGGTGCCATTCTACGGACCGTAGATGGTGGCTCTACTTGGAAGCCTCAGGCCAGCGGGACGACCAACTGGCTGCTGAGCGCTTCATTTTCCGATGCCACCACGGGAACCGTGGTGGGAGAGGCCGGCACAATTCTGCGTACCACCGACGGAGGCGCCACCTGGTCCCGCCAGCCAAGCGGAACTGCGGACAGGCTCAACGGCGTTTCCTTGACCAGCGCCGAAACCGGAACCGTGGTGGGGGCGAACGGGATAATCTTGCGGACTATGGATAGCGGCGCCACATGGACAACTCAGCCCGGCGGAACACGCAACTGGCTATGGGGTGTGTCGTTCACTAGTGCGAACACTGGGTTCGTGGTGGGCGACGGCGGTGTGATCTTGCGGACCACGGATGGTGGCGATACGTGGACTCCACTATTCACCACGCATCGCGGGAGCCTCTACGCGATTTCGGTTGGCCCTTCGGGCGCCGGAGCGGCAGTGGGCAGTAACGGGGTGATCCTGCAGACAACCGACTTTGGCACCACTTGGAAACAAGGTCCGAGCGGCACGTATCACGCACTCTAC
>JAYUSZ010000468.1:0-44916 GCA_043755435.1 Bryobacterales bacterium
GCGAGAAACCTTTACGGCGGAGTTCGGCGATTACAGCGATCTCCACAGCTTCCTCCGCTAAATAGACGCGCTTGTGGCCTTCATGGCGGGGGGAAACCACCCGCTGTTCATCCCACCATTGCAACTGACGCAGGCTGACCCCGGCAATATCGGCGATTTCAGCTGAGGAGAATATGCGTACTGTGACGCTAACGTCAATTCGGGCCTTTTTTGTTTTGAACATTAAGTTTAGTTTCCGTTTTTGCAGGGATATAGGTAACCCCGATTGTACTGGAGTGGCGTAGGGAGTCAAGGAACGAGATGTAGCGGTGCAAAATGATGCCACGGCACCCTGTAGCGGCGAAGAAAGAGGGAAGAAACGTTCAGCACAGTGAAATCGTCTCAAATTCAGAAAGCATCGGATATACTAAATCTTGCTCTGAGAGGCATCATGGATTCTCCCACTGGAGAAGTAACTTTATTACTAGCCAAAGTTCGTGATGGTAGTCAGGATGCTGCCAATCAACTGGTGCCGCTTGTCTATGCGGAACTGCGGCGAATGGCTGGTGCCTACATGCGCAGCGAGCGGCCGAATCATTCCATGCAGGCCACTGAACTGGTTCATGAAGCCTATATGCGGATGGTTGGGGCCACGCCCGCCAATCCGCAAAATCGGGCTCATTTTTTCGCAATCGCAGCCAATACTATGCGCCAGATATTGCTCGATTATGCACGCAAGCGTTCCGCCGGAAAACGGGGTGGTCCAGCGTTGCGAAAAGTCGATCTTAACGCGGAACTGTTTGTGGCTCACGATTCGCTCGACGACGTCATTATCATTGACGAATTATTGAACCGGCTGAAAGGCATTGACCCGCGGCAAAGCCGGTTAATAGAGCTCCGCTTCTTTGCTGGTTTAAGCAGTGAGGAGGCTGGAGAAGTGATGGGATTATCAGAGGCCACGGTGAAAAGGGAGTGGCGCTCTGCCAAGGCATGGTTGCACCGGGAATTGGAATCGGCGAGACCTTGAGGGTGTAAATTAGACTGTGTAAACGGCCATGAAAGGATCACACTAGGGAGACCTCTGTGCTGATGAAATACTTTCCGAGTAGCCCCGTCATCCGATCGCAGGCGGCCATATCCCGAGTATTTCCAGCCGAATCTCGACTCCGCCGTGGCAGCTTACGACGGGAACGCGGCGAGCAGCCTGTCATCGCTCCCTTACACTGCGTGGCGGCCACTGTGAGATAATTCGACGCTAGGCTAGGCGAACATCAATCAGGAGGGTCGGCAATGCGTCTGTTACAGAGGAGTCGCGAGTATCACATTGGAGCACTGCCCGGATTGATTCTGTTTCTATTTGGCCAGTTCGGAGAAGCGCAGGTCTGGACCAGCATCGGACCGGCGCCGCTCGCCTATGGGACGTCGGTCACGGTTGGGGACCCAGCAGCGAACCAGAACTCCACCACTGGCCGGGTGTCCTCCATCGCGGTGGATCCATCTGACTCCAGTCACTGGATCATCGGGGCGGCAACGGGCGGCGTGTGGGAAAGCCATAATTCCGGCGCGTCGTGGGTACCCAAGACAGATGACCAGCCCACCCTGGCGATTGGATCAGTGGCCTTCGCTCCCAGCAATCCGAAGATCATCTACGCGGGCACGGGCGAGGCCGGCTTCGTCGGCTTCACCAAGGGCGGGCTAGGGGTGCTGAAGTCCACCGATGGTGGGACCACCTGGAACTTGCTCGGCGCGGCGAGCTTCGCCCGCAACGCGGTGAGTGACCTTCGAGTCCATCCGTCGAACTCGAACATCATACTTGCAGCTACGATACGGGGTCATCATGGGCGGGACGGCGGATGCTGTCCGACATTCCCACAGGTTGGCGTCCTGAAGTCGACGGACGGCGGAAGCACTTGGGCTTCAACCCTCCGTGGCGAAGCAACTGCCCTCGAAGTCGATCCGGCGAACTTCAATAACCAGTACGCGGCGATCGGCACACCGAATTTTCCGGCGGCCGAAGCCACCACTCAATTCCCAAGGGTGGCCAATGGTGTGTATCGCTCCGCTGATGGCGGTCAGACTTGGGCTCCGATAAGTGGGCCGTGGAGTGGGACGGCCACCACAACTGGGCATATCGCCCTGTCGGTTGCGCCCTCCAATCCGAATACCGTTTATGCCAGCATCCAAGGCCCCAGCTTTGACGGCACCACCAACCAGACTCTGCTCGGCCTATTTCGGACTGACACAGCATGGGCGGCCACACCGGCATGGATTCAGATACCAACGGACGTTACCAGCTTTACCACTCCCGACGGCCGTTCGTTTCGGGGATACTGCAACCAATGCCTCTACGCCCACGTAATCTCCGTCGACCCATCCGACCGGAACACACTCTTTGCCGGCGGGTATTCCCTTTGGCGATGTGGCAACTGCGGCGCCGCACCGTCGTGGACGGAGGTCGGCAACAAAGGCCCGCATCCCGATTATCATAGTCTGTCCTGGGCAGGGAACCGCCTGATCGCCGCCACTGATGGCGGCGTGTGGAGTTCGACGGACCGAGGTGAGTCTTGGCGAAGCCACAACGTGACGCTGTCGTTGATTCAGTTTTTCGGCGGCGCTCTGCACCCGACCAATCCGAATTTCGCGTTGGGGGGAACCCAGGACAACCGGGTCAACATCTGGACGGGGAGCGCTACCTGGGAAGCTCCCCACGGTGCGCGGGGCAGCTTCTGCGAAGGCGACGTTATAATGTCATCAAGTCAGCCTGGCACCCATTGGATGGCAGGGTCCCCACCTGGGAGGATCAATCGGACGATCGATGGCCTGCAATCGTGGGCAGCTGCCGACGCGGGGGTCGATCTCACAGCCGCGTCCTATCCCATAGCCGTCAGAAAGTGTCCGAGCAACGATGATGTCTTTCTGGTTGGGGGTAGCCGACTGTGGCGGAGCAATAACTTCTTCAGCGCGGCCACGCCGTCCTGGGTGTCGAATGGCCCGGCTGCAGCCACCATCACGGCGATCGCATTCGCCGAATCCGATTCGAACTGCAACATCTATGCATACGGGAACACGGTTGGGCAAATCAGGCTCACCACAAATGGCGGCAATAGCTGGACGGACGGCGATCCAGGCCAGAACGTTCCGGGCCGTGCAGTGAATGGTTTGGCCTTCGATCCCACCAATCCAAATACGCTGTACGTCGGTTTATCCAGCTTTGACAACGACAACCGAAATCGCGGTAAGCCGGGTCACGTTTTCAAATCCACGAACGCCATGTCAGCTTCGCCATTATGGGCCAACGTCAGCCCACCTGCCGATCTGCCATTCAACGTGATTACTGTAGATCCGTCTAACCCGCGCACTCTGTACGCGGGAACCGACGCCGGGCTATGGCGCAGTGCGGATGGCGCCGCTACTTGGCAGCGTATGGGACCGGATACCGGCATGCCCAATGTGCCGGTCTACGATATTAAAATCAATCCGACGACAGGAAGGACCATCGCTTTCACATATGGCCGGGGCGCATACGCGCTGGGCCTGACACCCCCAACTCTGATTGCCGGAAGTCGATCGCCGGCGAACGGCGCGACTTACATCGCCGGAGGTCTGGTCCCGGGATCCTGGGCGCAAGTGCAGGGGGTGAACCTTTCCGGCGTGACCAGGATCTGGAACGATTCGGACTTCGCGGGTCCCGGTAACAGGCTTCCCACCAAGCTCAGTGGCGTAGAGGTCAAAGTGAACGGCATCTCCGCGGCCGTTTACTACGTCAGCCCCACCCAGGTGAGCTTCCAGGTTCCGAATGGTGTAGGACTTCCTGGCCCCATTCCGTCGTCAACAATCGCTTCAGTCCAGTTGTTTCGCGATGGCCTGGGAAGTAACCTCGTGGCTGCGGGGGCAACTTCAAGCTCGCCCGGTATCTTTCCGATCATCGTCAACGGCAAGAACTATCCCGCGGGAGTGTTCCTTGACGGCCGGTTCACAGGCGACCCGGCGAACGGGCCGGCTTTTCGCAAAGCCAAGCCGGGAGACATAGTGCAGCTCTTTGCGACCGGCCTCATCGCGTCGACGAGCGGTGTCCTCGCGGGCCTGCAAGCCTTCGGACCAACTGACCTTACCAGCATTGTGACCGTCAAAATCGGAAGTATTACCTTTGGCGCGAGCGCCGTTGCGTTGGTAGCTCCCGGGGAATTCCAGATCAACTTCACGGTGCCGCAGGAGTTTGCCACTTTGCCTAATGGCGACTACCCGGTCTCCATTCAGCTCAACGGCGCCTATGGACCTCATCACCGGCGACCATCAATTCGGACCCAGCAGGACAAATGGTTCTGCCGATCCAGCACTAGTTGACCTTTTAGGCCGACTGCACATCTTAGGTTTTGAAATGCGTTTAGTTTAGCCGATTAAGAACTGCTTAGGGAATGGATTGCGCTACTCGGAGAATGGTCTCCACCGAACAGTCCGTGCCGGACCTCTGTACGGATCGCCGACCATTCGTTCACTATTCGCTCAACACTTTTCTAATCAAATGGTTATCCGGAATTCCGGCCGCTATCGAAGATTTGCCTCTATTTCGTTGATGGCGCCTATGGGAACCAGGATTTCGTTTGGGCCGAGTTTGTCGCTGGTGGAGAGTGACTTAGGTTATTTCCCCAACCGCGCGGCATAGTTCTCGATGACCACCATGGGGAACTCCTGTTGGCTGCCTTCAGGCTCCGAAATTAGAACATTCCAAAGTGTTCGCTTTCCGGTCGAAGCGTCCACGAAACTAGCAACACGACAGCCAACAACGGCACCAAGACATGGGAGGCATACGCACCAATCGAAGAAGACCCCATCAATTCCCTTGCGAACCGATCACCAGGGCAATCGCGGCTGGCGGGATCCCAAACCCTCGGCGCGAACCCTATGAAAATTGACCGATCAAACAGAGTAGGTTATCCACAAACGAGCTTGTCACTATCGACGGCTAGCACAAGTCCTTACCGCGGCGGACCACCCATCCCGCCCCGCATCGGATTCAAATCCCGATTCAACCCTTCCTGAATCTGCTTCTCCGTCAACTGCCCGGACTTGTCCACATTCCAGCTCTCAAACCACTTCGCGAACCCCGCCCGAAACTCCTCCCGGTTCAACGACCCGTTCTTATCCCCATCAAACTGATCCAGCAGCGGTCGATCCAAACTCGGCCCCCGCCCACCAGGCCCCCCTGGACCCATGCCGCCGCCAATCCCCCGAACAACGCCCTCTGAGGTCCCTGCCAACTGATCCGCCACCGACTGCGCTCGCGGCGTCATAAAGCCCTTAATCGGTTTCACCGGTGCTCCCCCAAAACCACCACCCCCACCACCGCCGCCCCCCGGAGGCGGTCCGAATCCCATCGGTGCCGGCGGCACTGCTTCCCCTGCTACCGCCTTATCGAACCGTCCCAACATCTCCGCCGACTCATCCGCTATTGCCGGCCGAATCGCTTTTGCCATCAAGTCCACCTGCGCAGCCAACCGGGAAGGCTTCAGCAGAGAACTTTGATACTCCGCCATCCGGGCCAAATATTCCTTCTTGAATTCGGGCAGTGCATACAGCCGTTCCAGAAACTTTATCTGCCCCTGCCAGGGCTGCAGAATGCTCAATTGCTCGCGCTGTTCCTGCGTTCCGCCCATCGCGAACTGCCCAAAGGAATGGTCCAAATCCCAAGGCAAAAGCTCCATCTTGTTCGACTTCGGGTTCATGTACACGTAGTAGTTCTGCCCCATCCCCAGAATGCTATCGAGGGTCGCCAGCCACGTCGTGACAGCCATGTAGCGGGCCATCTGCTGCAAGTCCAGGTATTCCGGCGCCTGTGCACGGAATTCCTCTTCGGTGCCCTTCGTCAACAGCCGTGCAAAAGCAATTACGCGCTTCTTCTGCGCTGCCGTCGGCGTGCCCTTCGGATCGTAAGGCTGTTCATACGGTTCCCAGTCCTCTCCCAGGTAGCCAAAAATGTCCCGCGTCGCCGGCTTCAAGAACAGCCCGTCTCTTGTCTTGTAGTTCGCCTCCGCGAAGTTCCCATCCACCTCTTCAATCAACGAATACAAACCGAAATACTTCCGCTCGTACTTTCCTGGCACGCTCACATAAACCCGTGCAAATGCCGACCGTGGAGCCACCACCCCCGCCTCCCGATACACACGGTACGACAGCACTTCGTTCATCCAGCTAGCGTCCGTCACCGCGCTATGTAGGTTCAGCTTCGAGACCTCCGCCAACTTCTGGCCCTTCACATACCCGCTCAAATCCACCTTGAAGGACTTCTTCTCTTTACCCCGAGACTGCATATACGTACCATTGCCCTTGTAGCGAACGGCCACATCCTTAAACACCTGTCCGTCAAAATCGAGCGAAGCGTGGACGTTCTGGAAGTCAATCCCCATCATGCCCGAAACGCCATTGCGTTTCCCCTTCGGCGCCACCAAGCCCGCCGGTCCGCCCGGACCAGGCCCACGCATCATCTGGGCTATGGCCGCATCAAACAACCCAGCCGTCCCCGCCCGTAACTCGTCCACCCCCAACGCACCTGTCTTCTTCGTATCCCACTGCGCGAACCAAGCCTTCCCCAGCGCGGCGAACTCCGCCGCTGAAAGCTGCTTGTCTCCGCTGCTATCACCCTTCATGAATGACGCCGACAACAAATTTCCCAAGCCAAAACCGCCCGGACCCCCAGGGCCGCCTGGCCCTCGCATGCCAAATGGCATGCCTCCGCCTTTGGGCTCAATCGCCGCCCATTGTTCTGCCGTAAACTGCAAATGAACTGTCCAGACTTTTTCAGCTTGAAACAGTTCTGCTGCCTTTTGTGGAGGAGCCGCGTCGAGGACGCTAGCAAGGAGGAAAATGAAACAATGGTTACATTCTTCACCAGTCCATTGTTACAAAATTCTTAACGGAGTTTCGGCCAGCTACCAACATAAAAGCGCAACCATGGCTGCCCAAACACAATGGTGCCGCTGGTCTGGCACGTTAGAAATTCGCGGTATTCATGCACCCGAGTAAGTATGCAAGTGCAGGGTTAGCTCTAAATTCTCCGGGTGTTCTGCCTGCTCCCCCACGACCGGCACCTTCCTTGGATTACTTCCCAAACCAGGAACGTGATCGGGGATCATGATGCCATCAACCTTAACCTCAACCAACGAACGCATGATTTTGCTCATGTCGTAATAGCCGTCATCCATCATGGTCTCGGTGAAATGTGGCAGCGGTGCACTCACATTTCGGAATGGATTTTGAAAAGCTTCTTTCTGTCTGATTCACCGTTCCAGTGTAAGGCGACTTGGCGCTGATCGTCCATCGAAAAGCCAATGTCATTTTGCGCCTGTCCCTGAATGTGGAAACCCGCTTGAACCAACTACGCCAACTACCCCAGACATGTAGTGCAACAGGTAGACGGTGCGCTTCATAATGCCGGGAGTTCCCCTGAGCACCTCCGAAGGGAGCACATAAGCGCTGAGCACATTTTCGGTGTTCAATAGGGATGCAGATGCGCTGACTGTCACGCTGTCGGTTACGGAGCCAACATCCAGCGTGATATAAACACGAGGCACTTCGGCCGAACGAAGGCTGATGCCTTCGCGGACATACTCTTTGAAACCGGGGAACTCACCTTCATTCTGTAATCGCCAGAAGCAAGATAGGAACGTAGTACGCACCATCTGCGGCAGTCTTGATTTCTGTGATGAAGGACGTTGCGAAGTTGATCACCGTGACCTTGGCTCCGCCAACCGCGGCGCCACTGGCATCCTTAACTGTGCCAACAAGAGTGGCACCGCCGCCGGTTTGCGCTATGGCTGTTCCGGCTACTGTAAGCATTACGATCCCAATTGCCAAATGTAGTTTCATCAACAAAGCAATGGGGGCCGGGACAAAAAACTCAAATCAAAATTTCTCTGATCAGTTCGCCACCGGTCTGGCTGAGTTGCTTTTGCCGACCGGCGTGTAAGTAGCGCAATTTGGAATCGTCCAGACCCATTAAGTGCAGCAGTGTAGCGTGGAAGTCTTTCAGCGGATGGACAGCTTCCACAGCAGACAATCCAACATCATCCGTAGCGCCGATGATTTCACCAGCGCGGATGCCTGCCCCAGCCATCCACATTGCCATCGCCGTGGCATTGTGATCGCGCCCCCAAACTTCGCCACCTCGACGAATTCCATTGTCCGGGCTGCGCCCGAATTCGCCCGACCAGACCACTAACGTGTCGTCCAGCATTCCGCGCTGCTTCAAATCAGCAAGCAGACCAGCAATCGGTTTGTCGATTGCCCGGATGCGTGCGCCGTGAGCTTTGTCAATATAATCGTGCGAATCCCAACCCATGACAATTACCTGCACAAATCGCACACCAGCTTCCACCAGTTTGCGAGCCAACAGACAGCGGCGGCCAATGTCCGATGCCTCTTTGTTCGCTCCGCCAATGCCGTACATGGCGCGAGTCTTTTCCGGCTCTTTGTCCAGATCGATTAACCCCGGCATCTCCGCTTGCATGCGGAACGCCAATTCGTAACTTTCAATGCGCGCTGTCAAGTCCTGATGTTGTTGGTGCTGCTGGCTATGCAGTTGGTTTAGTTCACCCATGAATTTCAGATTCGCCTGCTGGCGCTCAGCGGTCACCCCTGGTGGCGGAGCCATATCCAATACGGGTGCACCTTGTGGACGCAGAGGAGTGCCTTGATAGTAAGCCGGAAGAAATCCGCTTGACCAGTTAGCTGCACCGCCCTGTGGATACGCCACATCGGGCAACACAAGAAATGACGGCAGATTTTGATTCACAGTGCCCAGCCCGTAGGAGACCCACGAGCCAACAGCAGGGTCGCCACCAAATTGGTTGCCTGTATTCAGGTGATAAAGTGCAGTAGGGTGATTCACACTTTCGGCATGCAATCCCCTATAGAAGCAGACATCATCTACAACATTTGAAAAGTTCTCGAAAAGCGAATTCAACTCCAAGCCGCTGCGCCCGGCGCGACGAAACTCAAAGGGGCTGCGCACATAATACCGCTCGCCGGTGTTCATGTTGGCTTCGAACTTAGAGCGCTCCTTCTGAAACTTAGTCATGTGGAGCTGATTCAGTTTCGGCTTCGGATCGAAGGTATCAATATGGCTGGGCCCGCCTTCCATCAACAGAAAAATGCAGCGTTTTGCTTTCGCTGGATGGTGGCCGGGTTTAGGCGAAAGCACTCCGGCGCGCGCATAGTCTTCAGCGAGTAAGGCGCTCAATGCCACGCGGCCAAGGCCCATGCCACCACTGAAAAGGAATTGACGGCGATTAGTAAACATAAGCGAACTCGTTGGAATTGAGCAACGCAAGAGTGATTTCTGCGAGCGCGCGCGTTGACGGTGGCGCATCGCTTGGGTGCAAATTCTCTTCGTACTTCACTGGATCTTCCTGCTGCACAAACAAGAACCCCTCCCCTGTTAGTTCACTCATAATGTTATGAACCAGCGGTTTCTTGGTAGGCTTCGGCGGTGCGGGATTTCGCTGGTGATAAATGGTCATGGCCTTGAGATGTTCCAAGGCAAGCGACCTTTCCTTGACTGTCGGGCTGCGGCCAAACGAGCGTTGAAAGGCCAAATCAATGCGCCCTTGGTTGGAGGCCACTTGTCTTTCGATAGAGGCAGCCATGGCCAAAGCCATATCGTGAACAAACTGGCTGTTGAACAAAGTGAAAGCTTGAGTGGGAACCGTGGACGATTCGCGACGCTCACAAGATAGATCAAGAGCCGGACCATTGAATACTTCAATCATGGGGTCAACCATTGACCGCTGTTGGAACGAATAGATAGTGCGGCGATTCCGCATCCTTTTTTCTGGCGAAGCGTGATAGGCAGGACGAAGCGAACCCATAGCGTGAATGGGCTGTCTTGCGGCATCCTCATTGATCTGCGGCAAAGTTCCAGGCCCTCCGGCGTCTAGACTCAATTCACCGGCAACGGCAAGAATGCTGTCCCGCAACACTTCAGCTTCAAGACGTCTTGGAGGAAAATGGGCCAGCAGACTGTTGTTTGAATCTGAACCGCTTGAACGTTGATAGACATTCGAAAGCATGATTTGCCGATGAAGAGCCTTTATGCTCCAACCATTGGCGATGAAGGAATTTGCCAAGGCATCCAGCAGTTCCGGGTTAGCGGGCTTAGCCCCCATTTTGCCGAAGTTGCTGGTATCCGCAGCGACCCCTTGCCCGAAGTGATACTGCCAGATTCGATTCACCATCACTCTTGCAGTTAGCGGATTCTTCGGATTCGCAATCCATTGAGCCAATGCCGCACGACGTCCGGCAACATCAGTTGGAATGTTCATCTCCGGATAGTTACCGTAAATGGTTAGTGCACTCAGAACACCTGGAGTAACAGGCTGTGCCGGTGATTGAACATTGCCACCGGGCAATACGAATACTTGCGGTGCTTTGTAATTGGCGCGATCGGGGTATTTCAAATTATGGCCACCGTCGGTGAATCCATCAAGGGGACCGTTGGAAACAGAAAATACTTTTGGCTCGAATCTATCGACTTGTTCGGCGTACATCTGGCCATGCTTTTGGTAGAGCTTAAATTCTTCAAAGTCGCCAGCACTGATACCTTCTTTGGTGCGCACCGCTTTTGTCAGCACTCCAGGAGGGAGTTCTTCCGCGCGAGTCACCCCTTGCTTTTTCATAGTTGCCTGGCGGGCCAGTTCGTCGAAACGTTTCAAGTTGGCGTCATTTTGCTGAATGATTTTTTTAAGACGTTCCTTTTCTTCAGGTAAGTCTTTAGTGTTTTCCGCAGCAAGAAAAGGAAGCGGACGACGCGCGAATTCGGCGGTTGCAAAAACTGCTTGCAGACGATAGTAATCGGCGGTAGGAATGGGGTCGAACTTATGATCATGACACCGGGCGCATCCTGCGGTCAGCCCAAGAAATGTGGAGGCTGTGGCATGGGTAACATCATCCAGAAACATTTGCCGAGTAACTGCTTCAACCGACATGCCAGTGTGTTCCCAGGGACCGGAGCGGAGGAAACCTGTAGCGATGATGGCTTCTGGATTCTGCGGATATAGTTCGTCACCGGCGATTTGCTCGCGAATAAACTGATCGTAAGGCTTGTCATTATTGAAGGCACGGATTACGTAATCGCGATAGCGCCAGGCGTTGGGGCGTTCAAAATCGTTGGAGTATCCATTGGTATCGGCATAGCGAACTACGTCCAGCCAGTGACGTCCCCAACGTTCGCCGTAACGGGGTGATGCCAGAAGACGATCCACCAGATTGGCAAACGCAGCGGGGTTGGAATCGGCGAGGAACGCTTCGATTTCTGCCGGAGTTGGAGGCAGGCCAGTAAGATCGAAAGTGGCCCGCCGGATTAAAGTACGTTTGTCCGCCTGCGGTGCTGCGGAGATTTTGGCGGCGGAAAGTTTGTCGTCAATGTAACTATCAATGCGCTGCTTACTGAACGGTGGAAGTGGACGGAATGCCCATAAATCTTCTTGCTTGAACTGCCATTTAGATAGGCTTGCGGATTGAGACCACTGAGCGCCGCTGTTGATCCATTGCCTAACCGATTCCACGGCGTCAGAAGACAGAGGGCGGCCTGGGGGCATTTGAAGCTTGCTGGTTCCAGCGATCACTTGATAAAGCAGGCTATCGGACGCGCTTCCGGGAACCAGGGAAGGTCCGCGAACACCACCTTTGAGCATGGATTCACGACTGCTCAAATCCAATTTCGAGAGTGCTTGGGCTGGACCATGGCAACCATTGCACTCACGCCTCAGAAGGGGTTCAATGGCATCGCTGAAAAGGCTTTGCCCTCTACCGGGCAGGCAGGAAAGAATTGACGAGCAAAGCACAATCAGAAGCCTTTTCATGGCTTTATTCTACCCATTTATTTCGTAAGTTTTGAGCTTCGCCTCAACCGTGCCTGGGCTTGCTGGCTCAATGAGGCAACGAAGCGCTCCTGCAAAGCTAGTTACGAAGTGGTCCGGCTTGGAAGGTTGAAAGCGATCAACGGCACGGCTGGCATCGCCGGAGAAGCCCCACACGCCAACAAGAATTTTAGTATCAGGGTAGCGTTCTCTCAATTGAATAGTAAGATTCCGCGCCTGGGTAAAAGCGAATGGCGGCAAGGCTGATATGCAAAACACGTCTTCAGCGGAAGGTGAGATCATGCGGATTGTATGTTGCAGTTTGCCATCTTTGGGGAATGAAATAGTTATGTGACCTGCGGCTTCAAGCACCTGAGCCAGCATAGCGGCTGCAACTTCGTCGGACTCGTCATTCGCAGGCAGGCAAAGAAATCTGCCCGGGTGAACAGGACCATCTTCAGGTCTTGGAGTCCGCACGGAAACTTCGCCCAGCATTTCCCGGAGACTCATGAAAATGAATTCCTCACGATCCGCATCAAGTGCGCCCTTGTGGCGATCGGTTTCAACCATTGTCATTGTGGGAACAATTACGGAATCGTAGAGTTGCAAAACTGTGCTTCCGGCAAGACTCCGCTGTACCACAGCGCGCGCACCGTTATCATCTAAAGCCAATAAGCGCTGGTAGAGTTGGGCTTCGGTTGTAAGCGCATTCTCATCGCCCAACAAGACGTGGAGGAATGAAAATTGCGGAACATGGCGGCCAAGCACGACCAAGCAAACGGTGAGTGGCGTGGAAAGGATGAGACCCGCAGGACCCCAAAGGGTTGCCCAAAATACCGTGGTTACCAGCAAAGCAAGTGAAGAAACTCCGGTATGTGATCCGTACAATACCGGCTCAATGAAGTTAGCCGTTATAAGCTCCAAGAATGCAAAAAGAAGTAAGACAAGCAGTGGCTGCATCCAAGTGTCAAATACCGCAAGTGAGAGGATGAGCGGAAGCACTCCACCAACCATGGATCCAAGATAGGGAACTATGCGGAATAGCGCTGTGACGGTGGCCCACAAAGCCGCGTAAGGAACCCCGATGAGATACAGCCCAATTCCCCAGAATATGCCGAAACCTGCGTTCACCAAAAACTGAAGCATTAAGTAGCGGCTAACTCGCGCTATGGCATCGTCCAAAGCTTGAGTCATCAGATTTAATCGGCTTAAGCCTGCAAGACCGAACAAACGATCCCGGAGATCATCCTGTTTGATTAATAGGAAAACGGTGAAGATAAGAACGATTCCGACAGTGCCTAGTGGGCTCAAGAACGATTTGGTGAGTTCGCGAAGGTACTGAAGATCGTTGGCAGGATCTGGCACGATTTGGACCGGCACAGGCTTGTCGGCTTCTGTAGAAGTGGTGCTGCGGCGAGCGACGCGATCCTTTTCAGGTTGATTCACGGGCGGCGCTGGAGTGGTGGATAGTTCATTCGCTAAGTCTTTCACTTTCTCAGCCGCCCGCCCCAACGAGCCTTTGGAAGGGGTGCGCATCGCTTGAATTTTGTGACGAATGTTTTCCTTATAAACGGGCAATTCGTCCAGCACCTGCACTAACTGATTGAAAATAACAAACCCAATTCCAGCGGTTGCGGCTATTGTTAGTACCACCATTGTCATCGCGGCTGGAGTTCGCCGGATGCGCCATTTCATGAGCCAAGCAACTGCCGGAGATAGGATGATTGCCAAAGTTATGGCAAACGCTAGCGGAATGAAAATTTCACGAGCAAGATAAAGCGCCGCGATCACCGCCATGAGGATGGGGACCGACAAGCTGTTCAAAGAAGCGGAGGACGAACGGGGCGCGATCATGCTAACAGGAATTGTTTCACGAAAACGGTTCGGTGGGATAGCCGCTTTCTACCCAAGCATCAAAGCCGCCTTCCAGCGGATGGACTCGTATGATTCCTTTTCGATTGAGCATTAGCGCCGCACGGGCGCTGGATTTTTCATCCGGTCAAGAACAGTAGAGGACAACGTCTTTGTCCCTTGGAATTTCTCCATGCCGCTCTTCCAGATCGCCAAAGCTAAATAGTTGGGCACCTGGGATGAGCGAGGTTCTTTTGATTTCCCACTGATCGCGCATGTCGATAAGGAAGAAGTCGTGCCTGTCGGATTCCATACTGTCATGAAGTTCGTTCACTGTAATTCTATTGACGCGCAACAAATTAAGGAATCGGCGGCGCTGATAATATTTCCAGCCCAAGTAGACTGTAACAAGCAGAGCCAGTGCAAGGCCCAGGCCTAACCCAAGCTTGGCAGCTCGCTCAGCAGCCCATTCAAGTTGTCTATGAAACAAGGCACCCGTGGCGAGCAACGAACCGGCCCATAATAGGGAACCGGCGGAATCTGCTATTAGAAAACGGGCAGTGGACATCCCCGTCATCCCAGCCAATGGAGGCGCGGCAGTTGATAACCCCGGAAGAAATTTCGCACCAAGCAGTGTGCCCCAACCATAACGTTGAAAGCCGCGTTCCGTGGTTTTCACGCAGGAATCGGGTTCTAGCGAAACTCGGCATAAAAGCTTCAGCACGCCCCGGCCCTTAGCGCGACCCACAAGAAACCAAGCGAAATCTGGAATCAGGCAGGCAAGCAAAGAACCAAGCAAAGCAATCGGCCAACTATAGACACCTTGCCCAATGAGGGCACCCATACCCAGCAGCACCGGAACGGCGGGAATTGGCAATCCGGCCTGTTCGGCAAGTACCCAAATGAAAACTACTGCATGCCCGTATTGAAGAAGGAAGTTTTGCATACAAAATCAGGCCAAATCGAACAAGATGAGACTCGCCTGTTCGCGGCCGGTAAGATCTAGCTTACCCTCTTCGGAGATGGCAGCGCCGTCGCCTGCTTGGAGTTCGTGTCCATTGAGCGTAACCGAACCGCGGGCAACTTGCAGCCATGCGTGACGCGAGGGATCAAGTTGCTGTTCCAACTTGCTGCCTGCGGCAAGATCGGCAACATAGACATTGGCATCCTGGGCTATTGGTGGAGTACCGTCGCGGCCATCGCCGGATGCGACCAATTGCCATTTGCCTTGACGTTCTTCAGCGGGGAATTCACGATCCTCAAAGCGTGGTGCAATACCCTTCTCGGCTGGCTGAATCCAGATTTGATAGAAATGCACTGGCTCTGTTTTCGAGTGGTTGAATTCGCTGTGTTGAATGCCTGTGCCGGCGGACATCCGTTGGATCATACCTGGCTTCAGGACTGCCCTTGCTCCGGTGGAATCTTCATGCGCCAGCGCGCCCTCCAACACCCAGGTGAGGATTTCCATGTCGCGATGACCATGGCGGCCGAAGCCAGCATCAGCGGTTACGCGATCGTCATTGATAACGCGGAGGCTGCGGAAGCCCATGTGATCGGGATCGTGGAACTGGTTGAAGGAAAACGTGTGGTGGCTATCGAGCCAACCAATGCGAGTGTGCCCTCTTTCGGCGGACGGACGGATGGTGATCATTTGGTTCAGACTCCTTAATATTCGTTGTAACGACTATTTTGATGCATGGAGATTCGGTTTGGATTCGAACGGCAGCTATTGCTGAGAATTGCGGGCAAAAAACTGATTGAAATCAACAGTCAACCCAATTTCAGATAAGTAGCCAACAATATGGGTCTGCTGACGAATGCCATGCGAATCGGCTTGGAATAGCTTGCGTTGTTCAGGGTCTACAATCCAGATATGAGGAATTCCAAATCGTGAGTAGTCGGATGTTTTCTTCAATGTATCGCTGGTGCGATGCTGCCATTGCTCAAGTATACCTGCGCTGATCAAATCAGAGCGGTCAACTCGGTAACAAATTTATCCAGGTTTGGAAGTTTCTTGAATTGCTTACGATGAAGCGCGAGAACGGGTTGGTCCAATTGTTTAAGTAAGACCAAACCCTGCTCACTAATGCGAGTCAGGATTACGCGGCGGTCTGTCTTCAGGTGTTCTCTCACGATGAAGTTTAGCTTTTCCAAACGATCTAAGAGACGCGTGATATCGGAATCCTTCGTGATCATCCGTTTGCTGATTTCAGCGCAGGCTAATCCATCGTCTCCGGCACCTCGCAAAATTCGAAGCACGTTGAATTGCTGTGGAGTGATGTTATAGGGCGCAAGCACCTCAGCCAGTTGTTCCAGGAACAAACCCGCTAGCTTCTGCAAAGCGACGAAAGCGTCAGTAGATTTCTTCGATTTATTCGAGGACGGCGGCATTGGCCATGCCCATGAACGCGTACTTAACATCGCCAGTTCCCACTGCGTTCTGAATTAGAAAAATTCCAACCATGTCTTTCTTCTTGTCAATCCAACCATGCGTGTTGAAGGCACCACCATGTCCGAAAGTTCCGGCGGAAAGTAAGTGAACTTCCCCCAGGCCTTCCGGTCGCACTACTTCCCATGTGAGCCCAAAAGCTGTGCCGGGCATATGGCCGGAACGCAGATCGGAAGTGTGCGCTGATGTCATCATGTCTACCGATGCGCGAGAAAGTAGCTGGCGCGTACCAGCTTTGCCGCCGTTCAACATCATTTGATAAAACTGGAGCAAGTCAGAGGCTGTGGTGTACATACCCCATTCGGGTGCTGGATATTTCGCGCCTTTGCGGAACTGCATGGGATCACCGCCAAGGATGGTACCATCAGCCTTCGCCAGCTTGCCATCTACCAGCCTATACACTGGCGCGAGACGTGACTGCTTTTCCATGGGAAGGAAAAAATGGCTGTCCTTCATGCCCAGTGGCTGAAAGATACGCGAATCAATAAAACCTTCAAAAGGCATGCCTGTGGACACTTCAATAATGCGGCCTAATACCGCAATGCCGACGTTGGAGTATTGCCACTTTGAGCCAGGCTCAAATTCGAGAGGCTGTTGTGAATAGATCAACATGGCCTCTGCCAGCGTCTTATCCATCTTCTGGTTCAACTCGGCGAAGCCAGGGAATGGCCCATACGATAGACCCGATGTATGAGTCATGCAATCACGAACAGTGATAGGGCGTGTAGGCTTGCGAATGGTCTTCACGCCATCTTTGACGTCAGCCACCATTTGGCCTCGGAACTCCGGCAAATACTTTTCTACTGGATCGCTAATGACCACCTTGCCTTCATCGACCAACATCATAATGGCCACCCCAACAAAAGGCTTGGTCATGGACATGATTTGGAAAATAGAATCCTTGGCCATTGGTTTTCCGGCTTCAATATCCTGCATGCCGACAGCGTCAAACTCGGCAACAACTCCGTGACGAGCAATCAGCGTCACGGCACCGGCGATGCGCTTCTGATCTACGAAGGCTTTCATGCGTTGTGGGATTTTCGCTAATTGGGCAGAGGACATGCCTGGGTCAGCGGCGTGTGCAGCCAGGGCTGTAAGCAAAATAAGGAGAGGTTTCATAGTGTATTAGTCTTTAACGGCGGACGCTGCAATTTCTCGAAAGGCTTTCTGTTCCGCACCCCCGGCGTTAGGGAACCGTTGGATTAAGAAGATGCCGATCATGTCTTTTTTGGGATCAAGGAATGCATCCGTGCCATAGGCACCGCCATGGCCGAATGTTCCCAAATCTTGCAGCGTAGTGGTTGCACGCGCATCTTTGGAAACCGTCCAAGTAAGGCCGTAGCCCATCCCTACTGAGTGTCCAGCGGGCTCGATGCCTGCGGTGTGCAAACGGGTCATGGTTTCAATAGATGCTTTTGATAAAAGCTGCTTGCCCTTGTATGTGCCCTTGTTCAACATCATCCGGTAGAACGCAACAAGATCGGTAGCGGTAGAATACATGCCTCCTTCAGGCATGGAATATTTTGCACCTTTGCGGAAAATTCCATCGCCAAGGTCGATCAACTTGCCGTTGGCGGCCGAATATACGCGTGAGATGCGCGCATGCTGTTCAGGCTTAGGAAAAAAGAAACTGTCTTTCATCCCCAAGGGTTCAAAAATTCGCTTTGCTAAAAACTGTTCATACGGTTGGTCGCTGAGTACTTCAATGATTCGACCCAAAGCCGCAAGGCCTGTATTTGAATATTGCCACTGCGTACCCGGTTCGAATTTTAAGGGAAGCTGGGAATTCAAAAGTGTCACTTCTGAAAGCGGCCGGTCCATCAACGTGTAGAGATTAGCCAGAGCCGGAGGACCGTATTCGGGCATGCCGGAAGTATGCGTCATCAAATCGTGTATGGTGATTTTGCGGGCAGGTTGACGCAGCTTGCCATTATCAAGCAGCATTTGACCGCGAAATTCCGGCAGGTATTTTTCTACGACATCGCTGACAGACAAGCGGCCCTCCTCGGCTAACATCATGATTGCCACGCCAGTGAATGGCTTGGTCATTGACATGATTTCGAAGATGGTGCCGGGCTCCATCGGCTTCTTATTGGTGGAATCGGCAAAGCCTGTTGAAGACAAGTGGACGATCTTGCCTTGGTGTTCCACTAACGTCACGGCTCCGGCAATTTGGCCTCTTGTGACGAACTCGTTCATCCGTTGGGGAATTAGCGCAAGGCGAGTTTCATCTATGCTGGCTGCGCTAGCCATCTGTAGCGTGATTAGTGCTGCGTAGAATTTAATCAAGGGAAGCCGCCTCTGCCATAGCTCGAAACGTGTCGCGTTCAGATGCTGTTCCTCCGGCAGTCCGTTGAATAAGGAAGATTCCAATTACGCCGCGCGCTGGATCGACAAATGCGTCGGTTCCGAAGGCTCCGCCATGCCCATAGGTTCCTTCGGATCGAAGATCGGTAGTGCCCCGCGCGTCTTTCACTACCGTCCAAGTAAGTCCATAACCCATGCCTGCACCGTGTCCCGCAGGATCAATGGTTCCGGTGTGAAGATGTGTCATGGTATCGACTGAGGCTTTTGACAATAGTCGCTTGCCACCAAATTCTCCACCGTTGAGCATCATTGTATAGAACTTCACCAGATCTGCGGCCGTGGAGAACAGGCCACCTGCCGGGCCAGCCATCTTCGCCCCTTTGCGCGTGTAATCGACATCGGCCTTCACCAGTTTGCCGTTAACTAACGCGTAGGCCATGCTTACGCGGTTCTGTTTTTCAGCAGGCGGAGCATAGTGAGTATCCTTCATTCCCAGTTGATCGAAAATGCGCCGCTGCACAAACATTTCGTAAGGCTGATCGGAAACCACTTCAATAATGCGCCCCAAGGTAGCCAGGCCAGTGTTGGAATAATTCCATTTTGTGCCGGGTTCAAATTCGAGAGGAAGCTGGGAAGCAATATCGACCAATTCGGTCAAGGTACGTTGATAGCGAGTGTCCTGCACGGGCTTTGGAAAATCGGTGGGCATGCCAGCAGTGTGAGTCATGAGGTCACGAATTGTGATGGGCCGGGACGCTTTCTTTAGCACGAAAGAATTTTCGTCCAGCTTTGTGGCAACATATTTTTCACGAAATTCGGGAAGGTATTTTTCCACTGGATCGCTGATTGCGACCTTGCCTTCTTCCACTAGAATTTGCAATGCCACTCCGGTGACGGGCTTAGTCATAGACATAATTTGAAAAATCGTATCGGCCTTCATCGGTTTTTTTGCATCCAGATCCTGATAGCCAACAGAGGAGACTCGGCCCAAAACGCCATCGCGAGCAACTAGAGTTACGGCGCCGGCGATAGAGCCGCGATCCACATAAGACTGCATGCGTGCTTCAATAGCTTCAAGGCGCGCCGGGTCCAACTTACGTGGAGCAGCAGGTGGAGCGCCGCGCAGGATTGTGGCTAGTGCCACAGCAAGGATAACTTTGATTCGCATTGGATGAATTATATCGCTGATCCGAAATTGCTGCTGCTGGCATGCGCACGTTCAGTATAATTGTGCAGCACGTAGGAGAACATTTGAAACCAACCCGCGTCCGCCACCTGGTTCTGTGGCTCACAGTCATCGCCTACATGATCACTTATATGGATCGTGTGGTGATTGCATCGGCGATGCCTTCCATTCAGAAAGAATTAGGAATCTCACTAGTAACCGCTGGCGGAATCCTGAGCGCTTTTCGTTGGGGTTATTCGCTGTTTCAAATTCCAGGCGCATGGCTGGGCGATAAGATTGGCCCACGCCGGGCGCTACCGCTGATCGTAACCTGGTGGAGCCTGTTCACCTCGCTCACCGCACTCACCTTCACCGCCCCGCAAATGTTGATCTGCCGATTCCTGTTTGGAGTTGGCGAAGCGGGTGCGTTTCCCATTGCCACCCGCAGCTTGTCGAGATGGATGCTGCCTTCCGAACGCGGTTACGCCCAGGGCATTACGCACGCTGGCTCACGCTTGGGTCAAGCCTTCACGCCTCCCATTGTCGTGGCCATGATTGCAATCTGGGGTTGGCGGTCGCCGTTCTGGATGTTTGGCAGCATGGGCTTGATTTGGGCTGCCGTGTGGTACTTCTGGTATCGCGACACGCCGCGGGAACATGCGGCAGTCAATCTGGCTGAACGCGACTTGATTGAAGCCGCAGTTGGCATCCCGAAAAAAACCAGCGCCGCAGTACCGTGGAAAGCAATTTTGAGTAGCTCCACTCTGTGGACTCTTGCTTTGATGTACTTCTGCTACGGATACTGTATTGCTGTTTATCAGGATTGGCTGCCTACTTACTTGAACAAAGCTCGTGGCTTTAACCTGAAGCAAATGGGTTTTTACGCGATGCTCCCGCTGCTTGCGGGCACAGTAGGGGACTTGGCCGGCGGACTGCTTTCCGATTTCATCGCCAAACGGACGGGAGATCTAAAGCTGGCTCGGCGCAGCATTGGAGCTTCGGGCTTTCTGCTAGCCGCTGTCAGCATCCTACCCGCCACCTTCACTCCAGACCCTTACCTATGTGTTGTATATACTTGCCTAGCTATGTTTGGTCTCGAACTTACTGTTGGCGTTTCCTGGGCTGTGCCGCTTGATATCGGCGGCGATTATGCGGGCTCCGTATCCGCCGTTATGAATACTTGCGGTAACATAGGAGGCGCGATCTCCCCAATGATTCTTGCGTATTTGGTAACTTCTCATGGCTGGAACATCCCCTTTGTGGTTGCCTCCGCCATGTGCCTCACTGGTGCACTTTTGTATGGGTTGATCGATGCAACACAAGAGATTTTTCCACGGGAGATTCATCATGTACATTAATCCCGATAAGTGCGTTGCCTGCGGCAATTGCACCTACGTTTGCCCCATGGGTGCCATTTATGTTGACCCCGTGACGAAGCGCTCCACCATTGATCGTGACGAATGTGTGGAATGTTTTTCCTGCTACAACGGGCTTAGCCAGGAACACTTGAACCCAACACTGGTGCGCGGTATGCGTAAGATATTTTCGATGATGCGGCTGCGCTTCGATCCCGAACCCGATGTTTGCCCCACCGCAGCCTTTGAACCAGACAAGTTGGAATGGCCGCGGGTTGTGCGTCGAGCGTTTTCTGATCCACGAGTACCGCATGAATCAACGGGCATTGAAGGCCGCGGCACGGAAGAGGTGAAGACCAATGACATCAGCGGGCGCGTGAAAGTTGGAGAGGTTGGATTCACCATTGAATTTGGCCGCCCTGGCCTTGGAACACGCTTCTACGAAATTGAAAAGATGAGCATGGCCTTGGCGAAGATCGGGGTGGACTTTGAAAAGAAGAATCCAGTAACTACACTGATGACTGATACGAAGACGGGAAAGATTCGCGAAGATATCCTAAACGAAAAAGTACTGTCAGCCATTCTGGAAATCAAAGTGGCTGCAACGCGCGTTGAGGAAATTGTGAACGTAGTGCGTCAAGTGGAAAAGCAAGTGAACACCGTGGTTGTTTTGGGTGTGGGTGTGAAGTGCGATGAAAACGGCGATGAAAATGTGGTGCGTCCAGTGCTGGAACGGCTGGGCTACAACATTGAGCGCGCGAAAACAAATACAGGCCTTGGCCGGATTACCAATAAAGAGGTTGCTGCAAAATGACAAACACTCTGCACCGTTCTGGAAATGCTGAAAGCTTTCGGGACGACATCATCGTTTTCGCAATTTGCAGTCGCGGAAAAAACGACGAAGGGGCGCTGGAGAAATTGCGCAAGTTTCTGGAAATGGCAATTCCCTTCAAGCCTGTGAATTTAGGCGATGCCCGGCATGGGGGTTGTTTGCGGCCTTCGACGAATATGGATCCCACATCACACTGGAATCGGGACATGACGCCTGACCTGGATGCGGTGGTGAAGGGTCTGGATGCACCCACTACGGTGGCTGCTGTTTTTGACAACCGGCGTGCGGCGGAAGATTTTTTCAAAGCTGTGAAGAAAGCCGATTTGGGGATGAGCATTAATATTTCAACAGACGTTGATACAGCCGAAGAAATTTGCCTGAACGCAGGTGCGCCGCGTCATAGTGTTGGTTATTCATTGGGATTTGAAGGCAAAACGGAATTGCTGCCCAATACGCAAGTGCTGGAACTCAGCACCATGTGCGGACATGGAATGGTTAGCCATTCTATGGCGAAGAAGATGATTGATTGGGTAAAGGAAGGCCGCCGCACTCCGGCCGAAGCGGCGACTTATATGACGCGCTTTTGCAGTTGCGGGGTATTCAATCCGGCACGCGCGGCCAGGGTGTTAGAAGATTCGCGATCAAGGACAAAGTAAGCTAAGCGACCACGCCGCGCGCTGCATCCCATTTTGCGCGCCGGCCTGTCTTCAATGAAATATTTCCCAGTTGCGTTACCAGGCAAGCCTGAAATCCTAAAGCCATTGGTGCGGTTGGCCGCTTCCGGGTTCGCACGCAGTCAAGAAAATTCTGTACATGCAAATCGGTGGCGTAGCCAAATCCTTTTTCTGATTTCTTGAACAAAGCCACCACGTCTTCATTGCCTTCTTCGAAGACCTTCAAATCTTCGCGGCCAATATCCATTCTGGCTTTATCGCCGTCCAAGTGGTTTAGTTGATCGTTCTTCGACTTATACTTCATCGCCGCATAGTTAATGCTGAACAAACCGATGAAATCCTCGGCGTACTCCGCCGTAACAACAACCGACTCAGGAGTGTCGAAACCTTGCCGATGTGGCTTACCTGCAGCAGCCGTTACTGCCAATGGGTAGCTGGCATTCATCAACATGTGAATGCCGTCGTAGACATGCGCGCCCTGATCGGAAACAATGCCGCCCGCGAAATCAGCATAGTGACGCCAACTGCGAAAGATGTCGGGGTCTAACTGGCGTCTAGGCAGGGGACCTAACCATTCGTTCCAATCCAGAGCTCCTTCTAACTTTGTTGCCTTGGTATTGCGGACATAGTTGTTCAGCCACCAGCTACGAACCATCCGCACATTCCCCAGCCGGCCACTCGCCACCACGCTTCGGCCCTCTTGATACAAATCGTAACTGCGCCGCTGCATGCCTACTTGAACAATTTGCTTGGTGAGCTTTTCCGCAGCAACCAGTTCCACGCCTTGTTGCGGAGTTTGGCACAAAGGTTTTTCGACGTAAACATCTTTGCCAGCAGCCAGCGCATCCAACACCATTTGATGGTGCCAATGCTCTGGTGTGGCAATCAGGACAGCTTGAATTGACTTATCGTCCAGCAATGCTTTGTGGTTGCGGTAAGCCTTCGGTGCGAATCCCTGGACACCCTTCGCGGCACTGATCGCTTTTTCAAGGTTAGGCTCAAATACGTCGGCGATGGCATTCACTTTGAGCGCAGCGTCTTTTTTGAATATCGACATGACGAAGGTACCGCGACCGCCGCTGCCAATGACGCCGAGGTTGATCTGATCGGAAGGTGCGGCAAAACTATAGGCCACAGTCGAGTTCAATAGAAAAGTGCGGCGGTTCATTTTGTTTAGTGTATCGCCTTTGGGAAGCGCGCCAGCGCATACAAATGCTAAATTGGCTCTTGAGGTGAAAATGCGGGTTATTGGTTTATTTGCTGCGGTTCTTTTGTGCGATGTTGCGTCAGCTCAAGCACCCCCAGTTGCACCCCCAGCTGTTCGAGTGCGTCGTCCGGGAGGATTTGTTCCAGGGCAGGATCGTGCACCAGGCGATCCGGTGCAGATAGCGCGTGGAAAGACACTCTATGAAATTGGATGCCGCGGTTGTCACGGTGCCGATCTGCGCGGTGGTGATATGGGTGGGCCCAACTTACTGCGCTCGCAACTTTCACTAAGTGATCAGGATGGCGAGTTGATTGTTCCCATCATTCAAGGCAGCCGTCAGGAATCCGGCATGCCAAAAATTCCTATGAGTCCTGAAGATGGCAAAGCTACAGCGGCCTATGTCCGCAGTATTCTGGCAACCATTGGGGGACAAGGAACGCCTCCGTCAATTGGACAGCCGGTAGCAAATATTGTTGTTGGCGATGCTAAGGCCGGACAAGCTTATTTCGACTCTAAATGCGGTGGCTGCCACTCTGCGACCGGCGACTTGAAAGGGATAGGGAAACGCATACCCGACGCTAAGATGCTGCAGAATTCTTGGGTGTCGGGGGGAACTCGGAGTGGCCGCGGACCAGCTCCTTCAGCAGTATCGAAAGCCCGCACGGTTACGGCAGCCATTACTCGTGCGTCTGGGGAGCGTGTTGAGGGTAAGTTACTTCGCATGGACGACTTCATCGTCGCAGTGGAATTAGAGGACGGAAGCGTGAAGAGCTTCCGCCGCAATGGAGACAGTCCGAAAGTTGAGGTGCGCGATCCGATGCAGCCCCACCGAGACTTGCTTTCCGTATACACAGACAAAGACATGCATAACGTGACTGCCTACCTGGTGACCCTAAAATGAAAATCAATACTATACTGTTCCTCGCCCTGATTTCGCCCGTTTTGATGATGGGCCAAGGTAAGGGAGTGTCACCTGCCGAACTGCTTAAGCCGCTTAAGGAATCGTGGCCCACTTACAACGGTGATTACAGCGGTAAGCGCTACAGCGCACTTACTCAGCTGAATACGACCAATGTTAAGAACCTATCGCTTGCCTGGATGACACGGCTGACTCCTGGCCCGGGAAATGCTGCGACAGGCTTTGCTGGTCGGCGCGGCGGCGGTGGCCGCGGACCCAACATCATCATAGGGGGCGAAGGTACTGGTGATTTTGCCGCGGGTGGCGGCAGTATTAAAGCTTCCGTTCTGCAAGTGGATGGAACCCTATATTTCACCATGCCCGACAACGCTTGGGCTGTAGATGCTTTGGATGGCCGCGAATTGTGGCACTACTACTGGAAGACCAAGGGTGGAACGCACATTGGAAATCGCGGCATGGGCATGTGGAACAACTACCTGTTCATGGAAACCCCGGACAACTATCTTGTCTCCTTAGATGCCAAGACGGGCAAGGAGCGTTGGCACAAACCTATCGCCGAACTGATCCAAGGATACTTTTCAACCCCTGCCCCCATTGTTGCTGGGAACCACGTGATTGTGGGCACTGGGAACGATATTGATGCACCTGGTTTTCTACTTTCCTTCGACCCTGAAACTGGCGACCTGCAATGGAAGTTATACACCGTTCCAATGAAGGCCGGGGATCCAGGACTGGATACATGGGCCAGTCTTGATGCGGCTCGTCATGGAGGTGGTCAGACCTGGATTCCAGGCGCTTACGACCCTGAAACAAAGCTCTACATTTTTGGAACCGGCAATCCCACACCTGCCTATACGACAGGCACCAGAGGTGAGGGCGATAATCTGTTCACCTGTGCGCTGGTGGCCGTGAATGTGGAAACAGGAAAGATGGCGTGGTACTTCCAAACATCTCCCCACGATATGCATGATTACGATTCCGCACAAACACCCGTGCTTGTGGATGGATTATTCAATGGCAAGATGCGAAAGATGGTGCTCACCGCCGCGCGCAATGGTTACTTCTTCACTTTGGACCGTGTAACAGGGGAACGGCTGGTGACTAGCAAGTATGGTATGAAGACTAACTGGGCCAATGGCTTGAATAAGTTTGGCGGCCCTAAGCGCGATCCCTTGAAAGATCCGATTGCCCCAGGAGCGCTGGTCTCGCCCACTTCCGATGGAACCATTAACTGGCAGCCTCCTGCTTACTCACCTGATACCGGTCTCTTTTATGTTCCTGAGGCAAATGATTATTCTATTTTCTATTTGACGGATCTGGATCCTCGCGGGTCGATGGGCTTAGGTGGAAAGGAAGAGGTGCCCGTTGGTGGCGGCGGTAGTTATCTTTCGGCAATTGATTACAAGACTGGCAAAGTGGTATGGCGGCATCGTTACTATGCAGATGGCGGTGGCGGTGGTGGATTGTTGACCACTGCTGGAAGACTGCTGTTTGCCGGAGATGGTGCAGGCAATCTGATCGCCCATGATGCAGCCAATGGGAAACCGCTGTGGAATACCCGGATCGGACGTATCACGAATGCTCCGCAGACATACATGTTGGATGGTCACCAGTACGTGCTAGTGGCAACGGGCGATATGCTTTGGTCTTTCGTTCTAAACTAAATTCGCGCTAGCGGATAGGTCAAAGATTCAACCAGCCATTCTTTGTTGTCGCGCACAGCTTCGTTCAATTTCGAACAGAGCTCACCTCGCTTTTCAAAAAGCCGGTACCCTTCGCGGGGGCGCAAGTAGCCCTTCGCCTTTGGCTCTTCAGCGAACAATGCTTCTTCTCCAATGTCTGCGGCACGCTGCTGATAGGCTTTGCGATTGTCTAGTAACGCTTTCACAAGGAATGGCATGATCATGGAAAAGTCACCCTGCATGCTTTCAGTTGATTGCTGGTAGGTGTCTTTATCCACTTTGCCCCAGGTTACTGCCTCAGCGGGGGGACAGGACGACAAGGATCCGTCTGTCACCGGTGCCGTCACAATTTGAACATCGAATTCATAGCCGCGTACATCGGGTAATCCTAAAACTTGACCCAAGGCCGGCTCAGGCTGCAGGTTGTAGTTCTTGGGCACACCGCCACCTAGAATTAAAGTTGCCAGCGATTGAACAGGGTGATCGAACAGGCCCCAACGATGATAGGCGCAGGCTTCAAATATTTCGGCATGCAGATCCAAATCGAAACCATATTCAGCAATCAAACCGGCTTGCCGCATAGCCCACAACTTCATGGAATTCAGAAATACGCTGCCATCCCCGGGAGCACCAACGAAGATGGGAATCGCCATGCGGTGGCATGTGGCCAGGAGCCCTTCCTGCACCCCATTCGCTTTCTCCTGATCGCTATAGTAACTGCCAAGCAAGTTGCGCAACTCAGTGCCGGTCATCTTCTTTTGAAATTCTGGCCGCTGTAGAATTGCCGTCAGGAAGCGGTCTTGATCCAGCAGTACATCTTCATCAAAGGCCATGTCGGTAACGCGGATGGTACGCTCATCGCGCAGCGCACCGTCATCACCGAAAATGGGAACTTCAAACACAGGGTCGCGATGGGCGTTCAGGCTACGGTGGCCGTCGTGATAGCAAACAGCATCGGTGGTGCTTAAGTATGCTACCCATCCCGTTTCAAGGAGAGGAATCAACCACGCCTGATGCTGTCCAGATACGGTAACAGGTCCGGCAACAGCCATGGTGATGGGGCAGCCCATGCCAATGGCCCGGTCGAGAATTGTGTAGATGCGGCGCAAATACGCGCCCCCGAAAGCGGGTAAGCAGTGGCGGAAAATGTCGTCAAGAGTGACACACTGATCCACTGGCCGCACCTGCACAGTGCGACGCGAAGGCGGATGATTCATGGGTTAATTGCGCTCCAGATAAGGAATGCCGCGCTCCATCCAATCGGGTTTGGGCGCGCCTTTCAAATAGAAATCAAAGTACTCTTTCAATCTTATCGTATAGTCTTTCTGATTCACTCGCTTTCGAAGATTGTGAGGTTCCCCGTTGTAGTTATAAAGGTAAGCTTCCTTTCCATTGCGTCGCAGAGCTAGGAAAAATTCAATCCCCTGCGTCCACGGCACGGCATCATCGCCATCGTTATGAATCATCAGAAGCGGTGTTTCCACATGGTCGGCGGCGAACACTGGCGAATTTTCCAGGTAACGCATAGGGTATTCCCATAAGCTGCCTCCAATCCGGCTTTGAGTGCGTTCGTATTGAAATTGGCGAGGCATGCCGCTGCCGTAACGAATGCCATCGTAGGCCGAAGTCATATTGGCCACCGGAGCGCCAGCCGAAGCTGCTTTGAAACGGTTGGTCTTGGTCACCATGTAAGCGATCTGATAACCGCCCCAACTATGACCTTGAATACCAATATTCTTTTCATCGATGAAGCCCAAGCGAATCGCCGCATCCACAGCAGGCAGTACACACTGCATGGCGCTTTGGCCGGGCGCACCAGTTTTATAGACAATATCAGGCTGCAAAACTACGTAACCATTGTTTGTATAGAAGGAAGCGTTGATGCTGTTGGTGGGCCGGGGCGTTGCGAAATTATTTAGTTCGTTGGATCGCTTTTCGTAAATGTAGACAATCATCGGATACTTCTTGGAAGGGTCGAAGTTGGCCGGCTTTTCAAGAAGTGCCTTCAAAGGAGTGCCGTCTAGATTGCGAAACGTGAGCAACTCCGCTGAGCCCCAATCGAAGCGATCTACTTGCGAAGTAAGTGTAGTGACTCTTTCAATCTTGCTGAACTTCGTATCTGTAGCATAAAAATCGGGCATTTCACGGAAGCTTGCAGCCGTGAATACAATGGCATCGGATTCAGCTGCACGCAACACGGTCTTGTAATTTTTTGCACCCCATAGCAGCTTCACCGGTTCCACGTCGAAATCGAAACTCGCCGACCAGAACCCCGAGCTATAATCAGCCTGATTTTCTCCACGCAGCAGTAGCGGCTTGTCCGTATCGATGCCTGGATTCAGCGCAGCCGCCCGTCCTCGAACTAAGGGCTCATACCGAAACTGAATCTGATTCGCCCGCCCGGCCCCGCGCGTTAGCATTCGCGCAACACTGCCATCTGTGGCCAGTTGCCAAACATCGAACTTATCGTAGATCAAAACCCATTCGCTATCTTTCGACCAGCCAGCCATTCCATACGCTGCCGCAGCACGTGGATGATCGTCATCTTCGTTGTCAAACCGAACACCGATGATATTTGTAAGCTTTATGCTGGTGGTGTCTTTTACATTTACTAACACCCAATCGCTACCGTCGAAGTAAACGGCCTTGCGGCCGTCGGGGGACCAGTTCAACGCAGAGCGCAATTTCCGGGCAATCATGCTGCTCTGGCCGCTGGCGGTATCCAGAAAATAAATGTCGTTCGCTGTTTCGTCCCATTCGGAGCTGATTCGATAGGCCCTATCGTCACTGCCGAAAGCGAAGTCTCCTTGCAAATTCGGAGTGACGCGCTGCAGAGAAGGATCGGCCAACTGAACAAATTTACGGATTGCGATATCGTATATGGCAGGGTAAGAAATGTCGCGCAATTGACGGTTGCGAGCTTTCTGAATGGTCTGAACGTAATCCTCTTTCCAGTGCCATAGTTCAAACTGAGCGGCCTCCGCATCAGCGGCAGCTTTTTTTGCTGGCCGTTTCGGCGGAGTGGTTCCGAAGAATACCCGCTTCCCATCGATGGAGAAAGTAATGTTGCCTTTAGTACTGATCTGCCATTTGGGACGGAACCCTTCCGTGGAAGGTGTCACCCACTCCGAAGCCTTGGCATCGCCACGATGCCATCCAAACAACCTCGAGGTTGCCTCCTGTTCGGCCGCAACAGCTAACCATTCCTGACTCTCATTCCAGGTGAGCTTGGCATACTTCCCTTTCCATGTCGCTAAGGCAATCGGCACATCTTCATTGCCGGGGATCACTGAATAAAGTCCGTTCGCATCTTCCTGTTTTGAGTCCACTGTATAAACCACCAACTTGCCATCTTTGGTGATTGAATATTCACCGGTATCGTTGATGTTCCGTTCGGTGCCGGTGGAAAGTAGGCGAATAACCAGGGCCTTCTCTTTGCCTTCTTTTTGATACGCAACAACATCTGAATTGGTGGCCGGTACTTGAAACGATTTCACTTGGCCCGAAGTGAAAATGGCACCAGTAGCGGTTGAAACAATTGCCAGACTATTCTTTGGCATTTCATCAGCTTTCTTCTTTGCTTTCCTTGCTGAGTCGACCTCCGCTTTGGCAGGAAAGGCCAGAAAAAACAGATAATTACCATCAGAAGTAAATTCCAGTTTGGGTCCTGGAACAGTAGCAGGAGGATTCTCGGAAGGTTCAGCATTGGGGTCAACTGCCTCTCGAATCGGAAGTGCACCTGAAGGAATGCGGACTTCCTTCTTTGTCGCCAAATCTACCAGCACAACTTCGCCATTGCCCACTTGTGGGAAGACGGAGTAAGCCAGCCATTTCCCATCAGCAGAGATTTGCTGGGAAGCAGTAGAGCGCCACGAATCGAAATCATTTACCGTAAGCGGGCGTCTAGCCGGTTGAGCCTGAAGCTCAAAGAGCAAGAACGCAGTGGTAGCGATTAAACGAAAGACCATGCAGACTATTGTAGCGGCGAATTTACTTTGCCTCGCCGACTCCGCAAGGATTGGGCCAGAGACTGAACTAACTCCTCATGACTGTAGGCACCCTTCTGAAAGACGTGTTGGGATGTCTGTTGATGCAAAGCAGCCAAATCTTGTGCAGTAAGATCCATAGCCGTGAGCACGATGACAGGAACCCCTTGGTGTTGCGGACGCTGCCGCAGTTCCACTAGGAATTCGAAGCCATTGATATTGGGCATCATCAAATCCAACAGGATTACTTCTGGGCAGCAGTTGTCGTCCAGCAGACGCAAGGCCTCGGCTCCATCGCAGGCTTCAATCGTCTTCCAATTCTCAGCTTCCAGCCGATGGCACAGTAATTTCCGAACTTCCTGATTATCCTCAACCAACAGAATCGATGCGCTGGCTTCATCTTTCCTGTACTCCTTCAATATTTTGCCGATCTGTCCGAAATCGCATGGTTTTTGGACAAAGTGAGCAGCACCTAGTAGGAAGGCTCTGGCTCTATCGTCGGCAATGGTGAACAGAATTACTGGAATCGAAACCAGTTCAGGGTTTGATTGCAGAAGACGCAGAATCTCCCAACCATCGATGCCGGGCAATTGCACATCAAGGATGATGGCCTGTGGCTTTTCGCGCAGGGCAAGTTCCATACCCTTCGCTCCGTCGTATGCTGCGGATACATTAAATCCTTCGCGCTGCAGGTAGCGCTGCATCAGATCCTGCGTTGCTGAGTCGTCATCAATTACCAGAACGTGTACTGGGCCGGTAACTGCATCGAAACGAGCCTGACCGGATGTAAGTTGCTGGGTAAGTTCGACTACCACGGGTATGCGCACGGTGAAGCTGGATCCTTTCCCCAATTCACTTTCAACAGACACATCACCGCCCATCATGCGAGCAAATTCACGGCTGATCATCAGACCAAGTCCGCTGCCTCCGTACTTGCGGGTGGTGGATGCGTCGGCTTGCACAAAGGGTTGGAAGATTCTGCCCAGTTGCTCCTTGTTCATACCAATGCCGTTGTCGGAAATAGTACAGGAGAACCAGCTTTGAGTTTCAACCTGGTCGATGGTCACCTTCATCCGGACTTCGCCTTGAGAAGTAAATTTGTGAGCGTTGTTTACAAGGTTAAGAAGAAGCTGACGTAATTTGACGACATCGGTTGTGAGTATCATGGGCGCTTCTGGAGCTTCAACCACGAATTGATTTCCATTCTTCTTAGCCAGCAAATTAGCGGTGCCTTCAATTTGCTCTACTAGATCTCTTAAAGAATGAGGCTCCAGGTTCACGTCGGCGCGCCCGGCTTCAATTTTTGCCAGGTCAAGGACCTGATTCACCAATTCCAATTGAAGCTTTCCAGAAAAGCGAATCCTACCTAGATCGACCAGTAGATCGTGCTGGCCACGATCCCGTAATTCTTCTTCGAGGATTTCGCTATATCCGATGATCACGTTCAAGGGTGTGCGGAGTTCATGACTCATGTTCGCCATGAAATTTGACTTCAGCCGGTTTGCTTCCAGCGCCACTTTTTGGGATTCTTCCAATTCACGCATGTGTATCTTCAACTGATGATCGGTTTCAAGCCCTTGCCAATAACTAGCGCACTGCCCATGGCCTTGTTGCAGTAAATAGGCGAGGTAACAAGCGTAGAGCAGAGCGAGGACCCATCCTTGGTTTCCATGCAACAAATGAGCAACCAACCCGGGACCGATCATCAATACTTCTAGAGTTGCAAGCAACGGCCAATCAATGGCGTAGCAACATAGAATAGCGGCGGCGGCTCCGGTGACACAAAGCTGCGTAATCAAAAACTCCCAACTATAATTGCCACTGAAGAGAAGAACGGCGAGCAGAAAACCGCCCCATTGTGCCGCGGCGAGGATGGACGAAAATCGCAATTTGCGCGTTAAACGACGCAATTGTTCGTGACTATTTTCGTCTGGTTCGTTGCAGAAAAAACGGTAAATGGTGATGGTCACCGTTATCAGCCACATACCAGCCAAAAGTGCGGGAAGGGTGCTAGACAGATTTGTACCAACGGTAAGGATGGTTAGAAAAATGGGATAGGCCCACGTGGAACGCCGGATGTTGTTGGAAAGCCGGCGTTCCGCCGTTTCCCAAAGTACAGGGTTTAAATGGCATGCCCCGCTTAAATTCAAACGCATAGTCTATTAATCGACTGCCACGGCAAGTTTCTGCATGGGGATTCTCAATTTGCCTCGACCCCTTCGATTCAAGGCAGCTTGGGCGATCCCTGACCTAAAAGGTTGACAGCCGTTAAGTCAAATAGGAACATCTAAATAGGAGATCAAAAATGAAACGGACCCTCTACATTACAACCTTTGTAGCGCTTCTAACCATTTCCGTATTTGGGCAAGTCTCTGAACGCGGAACGCAGCGGATTATTAAGGAAGTGCGCCATGAAATTCTAATGCTTCCGTTCTTTGAGGTATTCGACAACATTTCGTTTCGAGTGGATGGATACAAGGTAACTTTGCTGGGCCAAGTTTCACGCCCATCTCTGAAGAAAGATGCAGAATCGGCTGTCAGGAGTATTGAAGGAATTGAAGCCGTGGATAACCAAATTGAAATTCTGCCCGTTTCGCCCTCAGACGACCGGCTTCGTGTGCGGCTATATAGAGCGATTTACGGATATCCTGCGCTGCAACGGTACGCGATGCCGGTGATTAAACCAATTCGCATTATCGTGAAAAATGGCAACGTGACGCTGGAAGGAGTTGTTGATTCCGAAGGTGATAAGAACATTGCGAATATTCGGGCAAGGGGAGTGAGCGGTTCCTTTTCAGTGAACAATAACTTAGTTGTTAGTAAGTAAGTTAGCGCGGCTCATCCTTCTGCATCCAAACGTTCCCGGTGATTTCGCCTAAACCAAATATCAACTGGCCCGGGCGCACCGTCAATCCGATGGCAGCTACGGAGCTGGGGATGCTGGACAAAGACCGGTTGACGCGATGAAAATGCTGCACACCGAAAGCTTCCCCGCGGGGATGCTTTGTAGCGGGATCCAGCCTCTGAGCCCAAATGCAACGGAAACCATCGCGTTCACTCAAGAAGTAAAGGATATTGTCGTCGGGGGACCAAACCGCTTCGCGGTCTAGCGAGTTTCCATTTGTGATTGGGATGCTGTCTTTGAAATCGAGTTTGGGAAACCCGGGGCGCAATTGAAGAATGAAGATCTGACGAACTTCGGGTCTGCCGTCGTTAGTATGGAAGGCTACCCATTTGTCATCATGGGAAAAAGACGAGGCGTAGGCTAGACCCTTGCTCTGGCCAAAATCGAATAATTCATGAAAGGTGCGCGCCCGCCAATCCACCAACACTGGGGCAGGTGGCTTGTCATAGGATTCCATCAGGATCAGTTTTCCATCGTTAGAAAGGCTAGTTGGCACGCCACATTTTTCGCAAAGAAACTCTGGTGCGGCGAACTTTCCATCGGTCCCAATGGTCATCATATATAGTCGGCGATTGCCTTCAGTGTAGGCGATGGTAGTTCCATCGCCGCTGATCTTCGGTTGCGTTTCACCGGCTGTCCCATTGGTTAATTGCGTCTCTTTTCCTGAGCCCATTTCCCTTAACCACAAGGTCCGTAGTCCTGAACGTTCCGAGACAAAAATCATTTTGCTACCATCAGCAGACATGGACGGATACGCTACGAAATATGGCCCCCCAACAAGCTTTTCCAAATCTCCTTCAGGGATTCCGCGTTTCTGGTTGACTGGCACCCGCCAGATTCCAGTTGTTACCGTAGCGCTGGAAAAAGCCAAAGCATTTCCGGATGTAGAGGGTTGCAGTTCATAGTTGGTTCCCGCAGTCAGGCGGCCGGGCTCGCCGGAAACTTTTCCGCTAGATTTAGGTAGACCAATGTCCCATAGATTCACTCCGTCGGCCACCTTTGAAGCGAACACAACGCGGTCGCGCAAGTAGGACTCTGGAGCTATGAAATAGTAGCCCGGAGCAGAGCGCATTTTCTTTTTTCGAAAGGCGGCAAAAGCCCCAGTCTGTAAAGCAGGACCGTCATTTAGCGGCGCGATCCACCAATCCCGGCTCTTATCATCATTTCCCTTTTGGCCCACGAACAGCAAGCCTGATCCATCGGGCAGCCAAACCGGATAGGAGGCTGCGCCAAACTGCTTTTGGAGTGTTTTTGGGGTTCCACCCTCTGCGGGAACTATTTTGATCTCGGCCGATCCAGGATTGTAAACAAACCCTACCTGCCCTTGCCAATAAGCAATCCACTTTCCGTCGGGCGAGTAGCGCGGACGGCGGCCCCCTTTGGCGATCAGTCTTGCCTGTCCGCCAAGCGAGGGAACATCATAAATTCCGCCATTCTCGCGCTCAGAACGGAATACGATCTTGGACCCATCCGGGGAAAAACAGGGTTCTGTTTCGTCAGCTTCGTCGGAGGTGATGCGGACCGGCTGGGCTCCTTGTTGGATTTGTTGCATCCAAATGTCCAGGTTGCCTCCCTCGCCCCGGTCTGAAGCGTAGGCTACTAACTTGCCGTCGGCGGAGAGCGAGGGTACTCCGGTATAACCGCTATCAAAGGTCAACCGCATCAAAACGTGCTCTCGAGCCGTTTGGGTTAATGGGGACGACGAGCGCGAAGCAAACCAAGCTATTGAAGTTATGACTCCTAAAACCAGCGCGCCACCCGCCAGCCATAAGCGCGGAATTCCAGCATTGGGCTTTGTTCCGATGGTTGGGACTGCCTTTGGCAGGGGACTGACCTTAAAGGTGGATGTTCTGGTTTGAATGCTAATATCCCGAAGTTGAGCCAACACTTTACTCATGGTCGGACGGTGGGCCGCATTTTTTTGTAGACATGCGGCTACCAGCAGCTCCAAACCCGGAGGTAAACCCGTGACCCTCTGCCCAAGCGGAATAGCCTCAGTCTTCAGCATGGCGGCCAGTCGAGCCAGGTTCGAGCTGCCTTGAAATGGTTTCGCGCCAGAAAGCATTTCGTAAAGAAGAACGCCAAAGGAAAAGACGTCTGTAGGCGAGCTCGTTCCTTCGCCCTGGGCCTGTTCAGGAGACATATACGCAATGGTGCCCATCATGACCCCGGTCATTGTTGTTGGGCCGGCCACTTTGGTTTTGTCAACATCTTCAATTTCAGACAAAGGTCCGTCAAGCTTAGCTAAGCCAAAGTCCATCAATTTGACGTCATCGCGCTGAGTGATCATCACGTTGGCTGGTTTAATGTCGCGATGGACAATACCCGCCTGATGGGCGGCAGCAAGGGCATCGGCTATTTGCTCGGCATAATGCACTGCGCGGCCGATCTGCATAGGGTCGGTGCCCATGTGGCTCGCCAAAGTCTGCCCGGAAAGGTACTCCATGGCAATAAAGTCTGAGCCGTTTGCCGCACTAATATCGTAAATGGTGACGATGTTGGGATGATTGAGCGAGGAGGCTGCCCGGGCTTCCTGCATGAATCGAAGGCGGCTCTGCTGATCGTCGAGTTGACCTGGAGCAAGGACTTTGAGAGCAACCGGCCTAAGAAGGCGAGAGTCCATTGCATGATAAACCGTCCCAGTACCACCTTCTCCTAATTTCCCCTTAATGGTGTAGTGGGAAATCTCCGATCCGGTTGTCAATTCGTTCATTGATTGGTTTGGCAGCAATTGCCGTTTACAAGGCTTAAGTTTATCGTTATGGAGGAACTGGCGTCAAACAACTCATTTTGTGTTATGTGGTGAAAAGGAAGGGGCGCGGATTCAGCGTGAAGTAGCTTTGTTTCAACAGGAGTATTTTTCAAGATTTGTTTTGCTCAGATACTAACTAACTTGCTGCTAGTGACTTGCTTTATAGCCAGCCTCCTTGTACCAACCGATAGTTGCGTGAAAACCTGCTGTCACCTGAAAGTGCGCAGCCAATTGGATCTATCGCACCCGCTCTTGCCTTCCTGTGTAAAGAGTCTCACGGGTTTTGGGAACGCAGCCAGCTACGTTTTGCAAGCGGATGAAAAGAGGGTAGATTCAGTTGAACAAGGGTTGTCATCGCCTCCTTCGCAATTGCAAGAACAGACAAAATTGGCTTTGTTTTGCAGATTCTGAATTCAAGACTTGCGAAAAAACTAATCTCCCAGTTCCTTCAGTTCTTCCTTTGAAGCTGGTCGTTCCTCAACCCGTGCACCGGAAATTAGCCAATCCACAACTTGGTCTTCCATCTGGGGGCCAGCCATTTGATTTCGTCTTGCCAATTCGGCAACTACGATTCCTACTTTTATGCGCCGTTCGGCAATCTGGCGAAAGGCAATATGGTTGGTCTGGGAAGTATCTCCTTCTGCGCGCGCCATTGCCAGGATAGTGGCGAATTCCCGCTCCACTAACTCACCGGGCAGAGGGAATGTATAGAATTCCTCAAGGTGATCCAGCACCTGTTCCTTGAAACGCTCCGCTAGGACCTGGCGCTCAACTCCTGCCGATTCCAGATCGGCGTCGTTGGCGGTTAGCCGCTCCAGCGTCACCTGCGAAAAATCGGGCTCAGGCAGGGCGGATAGTTTTACTGTTTTTACTTGAAGTTTCAAATCGCCAGCTGCTTCTTCCACAACCTCAATGGAAGCAACGTAACTGTCTTTTGGGGCCTTCACCGCAGCTTGTGAGGCAAAGCCCTTTACTGCTTCTGATCGGGCTGCGGCACCATAGCGCGTCTCTAAAATCCCCAAAGGAATCTTACCTGGGCGGAAGCCTGGAAGCCGAATCGTCTGGCCCAGCTTAGTTAGGTTTTCAGTAACACGTTCTTTAAGCTCACTGGCGGGGATAACCACTGAATACTGCTTAACTGGCCCATCGGGAACTACTTCAGCCGCAGGGGTTTCCATAACATCTACTAAGGGCACGGCTGTCTCCAACTTATAAGCAACAGTAACTCGCAGATCCTGACAGGCCCGCGCAGGGGCGCGGCCAACGTGAAGAATCCGGGAATCGAAAAGTACAGCCCGGTTGGGCTTCGGCCTTACACTAAAGGCGACCTCCCCAAGTTCATCGTAGAAAAGAGTTTCGCCTTCCCAACCGTCCTTCCACTCAGCCATTGGATAGTAGAGCAGAGTGTAGGATCCCGCGCGACTATCGTCCACATGCGGCTTGCCACCTAATCCGTAGGAGTGGCCATTGGCGTACTGGCGAATCACTTTCAACTCTGCGCCTGCGAGGGTTTCGCAACGCTGTTTAGTCTCGCGCCAGATGGAATCGAAAACGACAATCCCTTCCAGATCCATTTTCCAGAAACGTGCCTGGTCGCCACCGAAAGAACCGTGGCCGAAATACCAGCCTTTGGCATCACTCAATTTATTGGCTTCGGCGAACAATTCAGCCGGAGCAAAGTTATCAATTACTTCAAGCAGCATAGGCTAGGTGTCCACGGTGTAACGGAGCAAATTGTGGTAACTCTTGGACAAGAGCAGCAGAAGCTCTTTATCTTCGGTTGCCTCCGTCCTGGTTATTGCATTACCCAAATCATGGAGAATGGAGCGCAGGCGAGGATCACGAACCGCACACTGTATCCAGGTGACAGCGGCAACCCGGGCACCGCGTGTAATTGGGGCCACCCGGTGGAGCGTGTTCGCCGAATATACTACGGCTTCGCCAGGAGCCAGCTTGATATCCAGCTCTCCAAGGGGTTGTTCGATCATCAGTTCGCCGCCATCATAAGAATCCGGTGGACTAAGAAAGAGAGTCATCGCTAAATCCGTTCGAAGGGGATTTGCCCCGCCCATGATCGCGCCGTCTATATGCGTGCCGTACTTCATGCCCGGTTCATAACGGCTGTAGGTGGGTGCTAGAACTCGTTTCGGTTGGGCGAAGAGTTGAAATTCCTTATTGCGACGCACGGCATCGAAAAACAGGGGGTCCAAGGTGGACCAGTCCGAAGAGCGATCCCCCTGCAAGTTCTGTTTCACTTCACGGGCAGTTCCAAATGCTGTTGCCGTGCCATCTACAAACTTGGTCTTCTGGAATTCCAGATGAAACCTTTGCACCTCTTCCGGGGTGAGTATTTGAATTATCTGGAATTCCATAAGCTGATTTATTGGATTACTTCTTTTGTTTGGAGCGAAGTGCCAAAGCACCGGCAAGTGCTAGCCCGACCCCAGCGGCGGTGGATGGTTCGGGGATTGAGGTTTGCAGGTTCAGATCGTAAAAGGCGATTTGTTCATTTTGTAACACGCCAACTACGAGCATTCCATCGCCAGGAATGGTCCCTGTTAAAAGAGCGGGATTATCGACCGCTGTATTGAGCGTCGCTAGTGCGCTATTCAAAACGGTATAGCGGGCACTGCCCTCGTACGTTCCGATCAAACTATAGAGTGCACCAGGGGTCAAACCGGTGAGTTTGAAGAAGTCAATGTCACCGGAAGGGTTGATGGAACCCAGCACCCGGTCCGTTCCGAGGGGAAGCAAATTTGCAGTGGCCGAATTATTGGAAAAATCGGTAGTTTCGTTGAAAGTGGTGGCCTGTGCGGCACCAGTTGCGACGGCGGTAAGGCAAGTAGTTGTCAAAAGTTTGCGAGCCAATTTTTTAAAGGCCGCAGATGTACTAGTCGGGGGAGTAGTCATATCGGATCTTCCGAGTATACACCAGCCTCATGCTTGGTTCGGCCAATGGAATTCAATTTGAATGAAGTGAAATTCCATTGGCCAAGCTCTACTATTTCTTTGACTTGGAGCGGAGAGCCAGGACGCTGGCCAGTGCCAACCCGACTCCGCCAAATGTGGCTGGTTCCGGAGTTGTTGTGTTAGTGGTGGCTGTCAGAGTAAGGTCGTAGCTCTGCCCGCCTTCTTCATTCGCGGTGCGAATAACCAGCATACCGTCGCCTGGAACAATCCCACTTACAGAGGCTGGCCGGTTAGCCTGAGCATTCAAGATTACCTCTGCGCTGTCATAAACGGTAAGGTATTGACTTCCCACATACGAACCGGTAAGGGTGTAGTTGCTGCCTCCGAGCAAGCCGGTAATTTTGAAGAAATCCACGCCCTCATTATTGAGGCTTCCAATCACACGGTCCGTTCCCACTGGAAGCAAGGTGTTGGTAAGAAAGGTATTTCCAAAGTCCGTTGTTTCAGTGAACGCACTGGCATGCGCCGCACCCGTTGCTGCGGCGGTTAGGCAGGTGGTGGTCAATAGCTTGCGAGCCATTTTCTTGAAGGCCGCGGTGGTTGTCTTTGGGGGAGTGTTCATTGATTTATTTTCCTTTTGTTTTGATCTATGCCGAGTATACGTTTCTTGCTTGGAACCGGATGACGTTAATTCACCCTAGTCCTAACAAAATAAATGGGTTATTTGACTCGATTTCAAAAGGAAGGCGGGACGGAACCATGGCTATAATGCCCGTATAGTCTTTTTTCATTTATCCTGTTCAGGCACAGTTGCTATGCCCGCCTCCGATTAAAATCAGGTTCGCCCTGCGAGTGGGGGAACTCGCGGACAATACCCTTGTTGTTGAGATCAAATGCGATAAACGGAGAAAAACGGGGTCAATTTTTTTGAGATTTACATTTCCCTTTCGATCCAGCCTGGTAGATGGAAAGAATTTCGGCGTCGGATAGGGCCCGCTTGAAGATAGCCAGTTCATCCACCGCACCCTTAAAGAAGATGTTTTCGCGGTCTACAAAGTCATTCTTGTGGTGACGTCCGATCCACATAGGGACCTTATGGCTCAGATTTTGCAGAGGAGCATTGCGTGCAGAATGTCCAACCAACTTGCCATCGATGTACACCTTTATTGGCTGCGGAGGTAAGCGTTTTACGACTCCAGCGAAGTGATGCCATTTCAGATCAGCGAATAGGGAATCCTTCACAATCGCATCGATTGGAGTTTCACCAGTAACCTGAAAACCGGGTCTGCCGCGAGTAGTATAAATCAAGAAGCCTTTGGCTGATGTATCGCGTTTATCCACGATGTTCTGAATGGACTTGTTGTTGCCAATGCGAACCCACAATTCCACGGTGAAATCTCCATCGCCGACATCAACCCCGGCTGTACCAGCGGGAATTTCCGCAAACTGTTCCCTGCCATCCAGTTGTATGGCCTTACCCACTTGGCCATTGACTAGCGCGAAGTTCCCATTGTGGAAGGTCGGCTCATCAAACTTGAACCAAGCAGAAGGTTCACCGGCCAATACCGCACAGTTCTGTCCAAAGGCCGTTTGAGCCAGTGCGATGCTAGTAAATAAGAATAAGTTTGACGTAGTCAAAAATCGTATCGTCCGCTGCTTGAATATCGAGCGAAACAACTCCCTCTCCAGCGTAGCTTCGTTGAGGTGTTGCCAGCAAGGCCGGGGAGAGATCAAATGCGGCCACTCTTTCCATGGCTTCGGACCGTGCTGCCCACAGCGAGTATCTTTCTGGAGCCCCAGAGGGTTCAAAAGGTGCCACGCCAACCGTCACCATATCGTTCAAAGGACCAGCATCGTTATTCATTTTACGAATACGCATTTCCAGCACACCGCTGCAGAATTGCACTGGGGGCAATGGAAACGATAAGCGGATTTCCCCTTCAAGAGGGCGCATTTCCCCTTCAGGATGGCTACTATCATCAAACGTAAGTTGACGGGCACTTTGTGGCAACAAACGAAACCTGGGGCTCAGGTAGGGAATTGGATCGTTGGGCGTTGCGAAGTGGTCATCGGTTCCAGCCATTAACGTCAAAGTATGCTCACAACGGGCTCGCCCTGGAGCGTATAGGCCGGCCAGATCTTCGCCCGCAGCAGCCCAATTACCCGAACGCATTTGAAACACCCCGCGCCGACCCGCAACAATGCGTGCCATTTCTTTATTTCCTACAGCATCAAAATACGTTTGTGCTAACAAAAATGAGCGGAGGGCTTCAGTGATTCGATCCTGGCTGGCCGCTGCTTCCGCCAAACGGAACGCTGCCGCTGGATGATCCGGTTGCAATGCAGCGAGGCGCTCCCATGCAGGAATTGCGTCCGGCGATTTCCGCGTTGACTCGAGCCATGCCAATGCACCCAACACTTGGTGATCCCTGGGAGCACTCTCCACCTCTTTCCTCAACAACTCCACACCTTCCGCGGGCTTGCCTGCAATTACGAATCCTGCCATTGCAGCGAACCGATGGTCAGCTCGACTTGTCAACAAATTAGAAGTGCGGCCCAATTCACGGCGCGCACGATCTGGAAATCCTGCAGCAAACCACGCCAGCGCTACCCAGGATTGTTCCCGAGCAGTCAGCCTGCGTCCGCCGCTGATTCGCTCCATTCGCTTGGCCGCTTCCATTGGTTCGCCTGCTTGCAGCGTGTAGACCGCCTGATCCCAATCCGTCTGCTGCTTGCCAATACCCATGGGCCAAGAAAGCCAAAAGTAAACACCCACGACTAAAGCCAGCGCCGCAGCACCGCAACCGGCCAACACTCCCGGAGGTGCCTTTTTTATGGAGCGCTGAAGCATTTTCCAGCGAAGTCCAAAGATGGAACGGGACTCAAGCCCATCTAGAGCGTCCTCAATTCTTGAGTACCGCTTCGACGGGGCAGCTTCAAGGCACCGCATCATGATCTTTACCCAGGCTGGCCGCAACCCTGGCGCAAGCAATTCGGGGGACGCCGGACGGCCCGTGGTTTTTCGCACGGCCATGGCAAGCGGAGAATCGTCGGCAAAGGGCAATTCGCCGGTTAACATTTCGTGCATAACCACGCCAAAGGAATAGATATCGGCACGGCTTGTTGCTGTTCGCTCTGTGATTTGTTCCGGAGCCATATACGCCGGCGTTCCAAACGCTGCCATGGTGGAAGGGCTTGCGGCCATGGTGGTGCGGCGGTCCTTTGAAGGTTGGGCGGCAATTCCAAAATCCGTGATCACCACGCGCGGCGTTGAACCTGTACGCGAAACAATCATTACATTTCCTGGCTTCAAATCTCTGTGAACAACTCCTGCTGCATGGGCTGCGGAAAGTCCCGCTGCCATCTGCCTCAGAAGAGGCAATGCCCGGCGTTCGCCAAAAGGACCCTCGCGCGCCAGCAGCGCTCCAAGAGTCTCGCCTTCCAGAAGTTCCATTGTCAGGAACACTAGGGAATCCACTTGCACAATGGCATCTACACGGCAAACATTCGGATGCCGCACTTGGCGAGCAGCCTCCACTTCGCGCCGCAGTCTGGCGGCGTGATCGGGCGTGTTGAAGGGTGCGCGAAGGGTTTTCAAAGCTATGCGCTCGCCGCGTTCCAGATCCTCAGCTTCGTACACTTCACCCATGCCGCCGGCAGCCAGAAAGCGAACAATGCGGTAACGTCCGGCTAGAGTGCGACCTGGAATCAGGGCACGAATTCCACCGCTCCTGTCGAAACCAATTTGCAGGGGCGCGGCAAGTTTGTCAATCGGAGAGCCGGGCCTACCTTCCAGTTCTAGTAGTCGCAAAGTCTCCATAAGCACAGCAGAATCCGGGGCTGCATTTTCGCGGACAAAGGGATCCTGCATTGCTACCGGAAGTCCAATCGCCCGGTCGAATAGGTCCTTCACTTGCTGCCAGGTGGCTGGTCCCATTTAAACGCTACCCGGCCTCCAGTTCGCCTCTAAGCCAGACCCGAGCTATTGCCCATTCACGCTTCACAGTCTTTTCAGAAAGGTCTAAAGCTTCGGCAGTCTCTTCCACTGAGAGTCCTCCGAAAAAGCGCAACTCAACGATTTCCGCCTGCCGTGGATCCAACTTTTCAAGCTTCGTCAGAGCCTGGTCAACAATCAGGTACTGATCGGTATCCAGCGCCGGGTTCGATTGGTCAATCACGTGGAGTGATATTGCGGTGCTGCGTTTTGAAGCACTCTTGCCGCGGGAGTAATCTATTAAAACCTGCCGCATAGTGCGGGCAGCCAGACGCAGGAAGTGAGCACGATCTGCAAAGGAAAGAGGGCGGCTTTCCGCAAGTCTTAGGTAAGCTTCGTTGATCAACGCCGATGGCTGCAGAGTGTGGTTCGAACGCTCGTTACGAAGAAAGGAAGAGGCCAACCGGTGCAGGTGGTCGTAAACGTCGGCTAGCAATGCCGGGTCAAGGGGTGCGCAGTCAGGGCCGCTCGGATTTAGGGTCAAGATGTTCTATTCAATATACACGCATTATTTGAATTCAGAAGCATGACCGCTTCCAAATGTGGTTCGATGCTTTCCCTCGAAGACCGTGCACGGCAACTTCCTCGCAGATGGTTTAGGACTGGTCTAGGACTGGTCTAGGACCAACGCCCCCACTCAACTTGTGATAGTATACGGCCAATCAAGTCCATAACGGAGAAACTTTATGTCTTATTTCTGGAACGGCGCCGTAACACTCAGCATACTCACCGCCTCCGCCCTACTCGCCCAAACCGACCGCGCTAACCTGACCGGCACCGTAACGGATCAGTCCGGCGCCATAGTCCCCGGCGCCTCCGTCACTGCGACTCATGTCGATACCAATGCAGCCCGGGCCGTCAAAGTGAACAGCGAAGGCGAGTTCCTTATCCCCCAACTCATCGTTGGCCAGTACCGGCTGAAGACCGAGGCGCAAGGCTTCAAGATTTCAGTGAACACCGGTATCAATTTAACTCCAGGCGCTACTGTCCGAGCCGACATCTCGTTACAACTCGGCCAAGTTTCCGACTCTATTCAAGTCACCTCACAAGCCACCCTACTCCAAACCGATTCGGCTCGGGTCAACACCGCTGTCACGCCCAAATTCGTCGAGGATCTTCCTCTGGTAGTAGGTGGCCAACTCCGCTCTCCGCTCGATCTAGTCTCCGTTGTTCCCGAAGCCAAAGGCGGCGGAAACATTACCGTGGCCGGGGGCCAGGAGGGAGGCTGGGATCTTACTATAGACGGCATCTCCGCTACCCCTGCAGCGCCCTTTGAACAGCGTCTCTGGACAATGGTTAATTCGCCCTCCGTCGACGCCATTCAAGAGTTCGCCGTCGACACCAACGGCTTCAAAGCCGAGTTCGGCCACGCCGGCGGCGGCTCCTTCGCTTTCGTTTCTAAATCAGGCACTAATAAGTTCCACGGCAATCTGTATGAGTTCCTCCGCAATGACTATCTTGATGCCGCGAGCTTCTTCGATAACGCTAATAGCAAACGTAAAGCCGTTCTCAAACAACATGACTTCGGCGGTACCGTGGGTGGTCCAGTCTGGATTCCTAAAATCTACGACGGCCGCAACAAATCATTCTTCTTCTTCTCCTCCGAGTTCTTCCGCAATCGCACGGGCCCCCGCGCTGACCAATTCACCATTCCTCTTCCTGAAATGTATACGGGCAACTTCGGCAACTGGAAGGATCAAAATGGCGTACTTCTCCCCATTTACGATCCCGCCACCACCACACTCCAACCCAATGGCTCCAACACCCGCATTCCATTCGCTAATAACCAGATCCCCACCGCTCGCTTCAGCACGGTCGCCAAAAACGTAATACCCCTGGCCACCATGCGTCCTAACCTGGGCGACACGCGTGGCATCCTCAACCCCAACCCCCGCAATAACTTCATCACCACCACTGGTGCACGCACCGACCCCTGGGACAAGTGGAGCATCAAGGGTGATCACATTGTTAATAACAAGAACCGCATCGGCTTCCTCTTTCAGAAAAATCGCACACTGCAACTCGCCGTCGGTGACCCTCCAGGCCTTCCCGGTCCGCTCAATAATGGGTTCCAATACGGCGACACCTACACCAAAG
>JAYUSZ010000469.1:0-6651 GCA_043755435.1 Bryobacterales bacterium
TACCCACTGGAAGGCCAGACATTGTATAGTTGCCGGTTGCTGTAGACACGGCCTGCGCCTTGAAACCTGTGGCCGGGTTTGTCAACGTGATTTTTGCCGCAGGGACCATGGAACCAGAGGCGTCTCTAACTGTTCCCGTAATAGCGCCACGATCAGTTTGGGAAAAAAGCAGACAGGCAAATGCCAGCAAATACGCAAATACAGCACTGAGAGTTTTCATAAATTCGGCAGAATTAAATCCAAGCGAATGCTATCACGAATCTGAAGGGGTATCCAATCCTCAAAGATGCGAGCCAACTTTGTTCCGGTACTCCGTTTCAACGCGGTTAGCGTCGCTGACACGTCCGACGCTGCGATAAGCTCGGGACAGCGCCAGCAGCAGTGTCGCATCTGTTGTTGACGCTGCCTCCAAATGCGGGATAGATTCAGCCGCGCGGCCCAATGCCAGAAGAGCCTTCCCTGCTTCACCTCGAGCACCAGAAAGTTCCGGAGCAACTTCTGCTGCTTTCAACAAAAAGGGAAGCCCAGCCTCGGGCCCCTCCAAGCGCACCAACGTGTCACCGTATTCGAATAGGAATTCTGGTTCCCCAGTCGACGGCCCAGTCAGCGAAGCGAAATATTTCTTCGCCTCTGGATACAGTCTGGCTCTCCAGTAGCTGTGAGCTATTTGCCGAGTCAGTTTCGGATCATTCCCGCGAAATGCTTTTGCAGACTCATAGGTTCGCGCAGCCTTTTCATAGCGCCCACAGGCGAATAGGGCATCACCCAAATCCACCGTGCTCTTACTGGCATCCCATAACTTCGCCTTCTCCAGAAGAGGGATGGCTTCGCACGGCTGTTTCAACTTTAACCGCGCCAAACCAGTTACCCAGTGAATAGCTCCAGGTTGTGGCTTCACTTTTAAGAACCTATCGAACTCTAAAATCGCATCTTGATAATTCCCTGTTTGATTTAGCGCCAATCCTAAATTCATCCGCCACATTGGATTCGCAGGTTCCTGCTCAACCAGTTGCTGGTAAGCCTTGCGAGCGTCCCCAAACCGTGATTCACGCATCGCCTGTGCCCCGGCTTTCGATAACGAATCCAAGTGTTGTGCCATAAACAAGGCCAGCATCAGCGTCGTCATGGAACCACCACCTTCAAGGTCTGATTTGCCTTTACGCCTCGTATGAGTTTCTTGCGCCCATCCGGCCAGATTACCTCAACCTCAACCTCCACTTGTTTTCCCAATCCAAAATGCAAAGGGCAAACACATGAGGATGCGTACCCCACCGCTGAACTAACATTTCGCCACTGGGAGCCCACGCGGACTCGCGTTCCGGGGTCTTTCAAATCCACCGCAAGCCAATTCCCCGTGCATGGGTTCCGCAGAATTTTCGCCGGCGCATTCAAAGCCGTAACCACCAGATCCAGGCATCCATCTCCATTCAAATCGGCGGCAACTAGTCCACGATGCATTGCCGCAGCACTTGGCAGACCTGTTCCAAGGGCGAATGCCTTACCGTCCAAGTTTCGCAACCAGGAAACGGGCTCAGGCTGCGCAGCGCCTCGCGCACCACTCACAGAAAGCACGCCGCTCCTTGCTATTGCGATATCCTTCCAACCATCATTATCCAAATCGGAAAAAGCAATGCCCCAGCCAGCCATTGGGCGCGTAAGCTGGTCCAGCTTGCTGCGGCTCGTTACTTCCTCAAACTCCCGGCCTTGATTCCGATACGTGGGAAACGACTCATCTCGCAGCGCGGAATATATAAGATCCGGCTTACCGTCGTTATCGAAATCCTGCGCATCCACGCCCATCGAAGAAGGAGGATCACCATTCAACGGAGCCGCCACTCCTCGCTCAAAGGCAACCTCAGCAAAGCGCCCACCGCCAAGATTTCGAAACAGAAAGTTAAAGGTGCGATCGTTAGTGACAAAGATATCGATTAGGCCATCCCCATCGAAGTCAGTAGCGGCGGCGGCCATACCCTTACCCTTATGCGCTCCAATACCAGAAGAGACGGAAATATCCGTAAACGTCCCATCGCCATTGTTACGAAACAAGCCGTTGGGTTGCGCATCATAGAACCGTGGATGGCAGAAATCGGATTTTCCCTCCACCACGCATTGCCGCTCAGTTGCAGGATCCCAACGAACATAGTTGACGATGAACAGATCAAGATCCGCGTCATTGTCAATGTCTATCCAGGCCGCCCCTACGGCCCAACGCCCATGGTTATTGATGCCGCTTTTGGATGTGACGTCGGTAAATCTGCCGGATGGGAGATTGCGGTAAAGAGTGACGCCACGCACCCCGCAAACTAGTAAATCAATGCGTCCATCGCCATCAAAATCACCGGCCGCCGCAGCGACGTCAAACCCGGTTCCGGCCAAACCCGTTTCATCAGTCCGATCCTCAAAGCGCAGATTCCCCATGTTGCGCAAAAGGCGATTGGAGTGGACAGGCTTGGTTTTGCGTCCAGACGGAAGGTCGGCACCGTTTGGGAAAAACAGGTCCAGCCGGCCATCTCCATCGAAATCAAGAACTGCAATGCCCCCAACTGCAGTGGCCGGCAAATACTTCCTGGATCCTTCACCGCTGGACAGAATAAAAGGCAGGGGCACGGTCTGCCAAGTCCCAGCCACCGCAAAAGCCGCAAGTAAGAATCGAAGCACTTAGAAGAACAATTTTAGCTTCAATTGGATATTGCAATCCATCAACGGCTCTGTTAATCCGGAAAAATGGATCTATTTGGCTGCTTTCCACGCCAAAGATGCGGAAGGATTTTTCCATCGAGAATTCAATGAAGAACCGAAGATTGGCGTCGCGTCGTTGTCCCCGCCACCGAATGCCCTCGTTTCACCCCACAACAACTGGCTTCGAAAAGACACCTCTCGATGCCCGAAAGTTTGCGCAAGAATTTCTCTGCGAATTCGGCCAAACCAATGATGGAGTGTTTAGCGAGGGGTGGTTCGAAGAACGTGTTTTGCCATGAAGTGAATGCAAGTTCTACTTAAAGCCTGGACAAACCATTGAACGGCGCTCAAGGATTGAGAAAAGCAAAGGTCGCCAATTTCTCGTTTCCGCGACACATTGTCCAGAAGTTATACGAACTACCCAAGTCCCTTGGTAGCCAGTGTGCACCCACAGGTGGAACTGTTATCTAAGTTCCGCCGTAACCATTAGCACCGTTTGGCAAGGCAATCGCCATCTTTTTCGCATTTGCCCCGCCTCGTTCGCAGAGTTCTTATTCCACACTCAATGCCGGGCCCAATCCCCGACCTCGGAAGTCTGGCAGTAAGATGCTGATCGCCATGGTATACGATATGGCTATGCTTCTCCGTCTCTTGTTTGCGTCCCTCGCGATTGTTGTATGTTTGGCACAAGATTATCGTGCGAAGATTCAGGGTTCAGTCACCGATTCTTCCGGGGCGGCGATAGTTGGCGCACGCGTCGTGCTTCGTAACGTTGGCACTGCTGGGGAGGTTCTGCACATCTGCGGCGCTGACGGCCGGTATGTTTTCGACTTCATTGAGTCTGGCCAATACTCGATTACTGTTGAAGCAAGGGGCTTCAAACGTTTCGAACAAAGAGCATTCACGGTGCAGAATCGCGCCGATATTACGATAGACGCCAAGCTGGCGCTTGGAGCAGTGTCGGAGTCCATTACCGTTGAAGCATCACCTGTTGCAGTGAACTTCAATTCTTCCAGTGACTCAATAACTGTAGGTCGCGAATTGATTGACCAGATGCCGATCCGTGGACGCAATCCCTACAATATTGCGACGCTTGATCCAACAATGAACGGCGGTGAAGCTGCAGAAAACCGGCCCTATCATCATGCCTTTGCGAACGCCGTGGATGCCGGCGGGCAGACCACCAATGCCAACGATGTGCAGTTGGATGGCGTGCCGTTGACCTCAAGCTACAAGACAGCTTACACCCCATCAATGGAGGCCGTTGGTGAAGTGACAATCCAAAAGAATGCAGTGGATTCAGAGTTTGGATATAGCGCCGGCGGAATTGTAATTTTGAATATGAAGTCGGGGACGAACCGATGGGGTGGGTCAGGTTACTATCACAATCGTAACCCGCGCTTTAATGCGTTTGGCGATCCGACGGTGCCACGCATTACAGGTGGAAACGAGCTTGAGAACCGAGGAACGGACTTGAAGATGTTTGGAGGGACACTAGGCGGACCGATCGTCAAGAACAAACTGTTCTTCTTCAGTTCGTATGAGCAGTGGGACGACAAACGGCCAATTACTGTAAAGCTAACTCTCCCCACCGCAATGGAACGCCGTGGAGACTTCAGTCAGTCGACGCGATTATGCCGCGTAGCGAATCAGCCGGTGAATTGCGCCAGAACAATTTATGATCCGCTGACCTCGACAGGTGTAAGTGGCATCCGCCTACCCTTTGCGGGGAATTTGGTACCAGCCAGTTCTTTCGATCCAACTTCGCTGAAGCTATTGGCCGATGTGCTGGCTCCAACTCTGAATGGGAACGAGCTGAACTGGCAGGGATCGAAGTCAGCTGGAGTCGATTATTGGAATTTTTCGACCCGCGCAGATTGGAATGTTGGCGAGAAGATGAAAACCTTTGTGCGCGTCGGGCAGTTTAAAACATATCTACTGGAATCACCGCCGGAAGGGACATCTGGAAGGTTGTTTCCGTATGCAGGATCGAACCGGCACGGATTGAGCATTGCAGCGGATGTGGTTTACACCATCTCTTCCAATAAAGTCTTAAACATTCGCGGCAACATCAACCGGCTGATTGATGAGTTTGCGGCAGAACCGGTTAAGTTGGGGCAGCAAGGTTTGCAGAATTTGTGGCCGGGGAACAATTGGTATTCGTCGTTATATACGCGCGACGACGTTTATATGCCAGGCATTGATGTTGGAACAAGCAATCGTCTGGGGCGTGCGGGGCGCGAGTGGTGGCAGAGGCCGCAAGGTTGGGGATCGTCGGCTCGAATGAATTGGTATTCGGGAAAGCATCAGTGGAAGTTTGGTGGGGAGCTGCGGGTTGCGCACGGCAAGGGTGCACGGTTTGAACCCATCAATTTGAATTTTCGGCAAGTCCTGACGGCAGACCGGCAGAGCGGATCGGATTTGAACAACAGCGGCAGCGAATGGGCGACGTTCATGCTTGGCTACTTGGATAACAACACAGCTGTTCGCCGCATTCCAGTGCAAGAGGTAGTGACGCTTGGTTATTCGTCGTATGTCCAGGACGACATTCGCGTCAGCAAACGGTTGACGCTCAATATGGGACTGCGATGGGAGTACGAGCCTGGGCCCGTAGATCGACAAAACCGGCTTTCGCAGCGATTGGATTTGTCGAATCCGATTCCAGAATTTGGCACTAATCCGCCTCCCATTCCGGCAGCGGCGACTTCTCTGCTGGCATCGAAGGGGTATCAGCATCTTTGGAACGGGGCGTGGGTGTTTACGGATGCTTCTAACCGGAACGCATGGTCGCGGCAGGCTTTGAATTTACTGCCCAGGATTGGCGGTGCTTTCCGGGTAACGAAAAAGTCATCCGTACGTTTTGGGTATGCACTGTACATGACGCCCTCGTCACGGATTCGAGATCCGCTGGGTGATTTCGTGAATCAGTACACTGGCTATTCCACGTTGACATCAGTTGCGCCGCCGTTGAACGGATTGCCGTTGGCGCGGGTTTCCGATCCTTTTCCCAGGAGTGGGCCAAATCCGAATCCTGTTCAATTACCGACTCAGAAGACGCTCGGCCGCTATACGAATTTAGGGAATGCGGTGAGTTTAGATCAATACGAACTGAAGCCCCAGATGAATGACCGTTATTCTGCCTCTTATCAGCAGGAGCTGTGGTGGCGGACTGTTGTGAGCTTTGATTTCTTCTACAACAATGGTGGCAATGTTCCCTTCAACGTGGATATCAATTAGGTAGATCCCAATTTCTTTTACGACAATCCACGAGCGGTGACGAGTGTTCAGGTGCGGAATCCATTTTTGAATTATCTATCCGAGGATAAGTTTCCAGGTTCGCTACGATCGGCACCGACGAATACCACCATCGGTGCGCTGTTGAGGCCTTATCCTCAATATGGCGCGATCACGCAGACCAACACAGCGGGCAAGACAATCCATGTGCATTCTTACAAATTGCAGGCGCAGCGCCCATTCTTCAAAGGCTTGAGCTTTCTGGTGGCCTATGCATATCAGCGGGAAGCAAGGACGGAGTTTTTCGACGATCGTGCAGAGTTTTCGCGAGAATATTCGTGGCGCTTCCTACCCTCTGCGCGGCACCGGATGAATCACGTACTGACCTATCAGATTCCAATAGGCAAGGGTCGATGGCTGTTGCCGAATGCACGAGGTGTAACGCAGGGGGTCGCCGGTGGTTGGCAGTTGACCACAACCAGCCGATGGTATTCGGGGAGGCTTCTGCAGTTTGGGCAGAGTCTGAGTGTTTCAGGGACACCGTTGCTTGATTCGCCGGAACGCGGGCGCTGGTTCAATACAGGCGTGTTTGCGAGGCTACCTGATGCAGATCGAAATGTGCCCAGATCGAACCCGTATAATTACCTATGATTAAGTCAACTCCCAAATTCGCAAACTATTGAATCCACAGGAAAGAAAATTCCAGGCCCCGCCAGTGACATAACTCTTGAGCGCCAT
>JAYUSZ010000470.1:0-2662 GCA_043755435.1 Bryobacterales bacterium
TTGAAAATCCGTATCGTCTTTATGCGTTATCCAATGCTGCATCCCTGTTGGCACTAGTCGGTTACCCGTTCTTGATTGAACCTTGGCTTTCATTGGGAAATCAATTCAAAATCTGGTCCGTTTTGTATGCGGTGTTTGTGAGCCTCGGTGCGGTGGTTAGCTGGCAACAGCCGGAGGTCACGCGTGAATCCGAGCCAGCATCTCCGGTTTCCTGGCAGTTTTGGGGATATTGGATCTTACTTTCGGCGGCAGGTTCCGCGCTGCTGGCGGCAACCACCAATCAGATGTGCCAGGAGGTTGCTCCAATTCCATTTCTTTGGATTGGGCCTATGGTAATTTACCTGGGCAGTTTCATTCTTACTTTTGAAAGGCTGGCATTTTATCAAAGGAGTTTGTTTTTCCTGTCTGCTTCCCTTCTAATCCCCACTGCTTCCATTGTGCTCGCTTTGGGCGGCAAAGCTCCAATTTGGATTCACGTTCTGGTTGATTTGGCGACCCTGTTCGTTTGCCTCATCATTCTTCATGGAGAATTGGCAGATTCCAAACCTGGGCACTCCGCTTTAACGCGATTCTATCTGGCCCTTTCCATTGGAGGTGCGGCTGGCGGCGCTTTTGTCGCACTCATTGCTCCCCAACTTTTTCAAACCTATGCCGAATTTCCTTTTGCCCTGGCTCTTACTGCGTTGCTCGCAGTTATTGGTTGCTATCAATCCCTAAACCTCCCGTTTGATTCCATGTCCTTGCTTCAACGTTCGTCCCTCGTTGGATTGGTAGTGGCGATTATTGCTCCGCTTGCTACCTTCGACTTGGGGAAACCCAAAGATTTTCAAATAACGCGCCGCAATTTCTACGGCGTCCTGAAGATCTCTAACTATTCCTTACAGCACCCGGTGAGAGTGATGACCCACGGTCGGACCACCCACGGTATGCAGTTCCTAGAACCTCAACTTAGTAACGAACCATCCACTTATTACAGCCGGCTCACTGGGGTTGGAATGACGTTGCGATCCTTGCAGGATGCGGGGCCGGTGAAAATCGGGATCGTGGGGCTAGGTGCGGGAACATTGGCTGCTTACGGCCGTGCAGGTGACCAATTCCGATTTTATGAGTTGAACCCTCAAGTGATTGAGGCGGCGTACGAGCACTTTACTTTTCTAAAGCAGAGTAAAGCCAAGTTGGAGATAGTGGAAGGCGATGCGCGCATCAGCTTGGCAAACGAGACTCCAGGAAACTTTGATGCGCTGATTATTGACGCGTTCTCTTCTGATTCCATCCCGATCCATCTGTTGACGGCGGAATGCGGCATGGTTTACCGCAAGCATCTAAAGCCTGCAGGGCGGTTGATGATTCATATTTCCAACCGCACATTGAATCTGGAACCCGTTGTTCGCGGGCTGGCGCGCTATCTGGGAATGAATGCCCTGCGGTTGGAGAACAACGAAAACGATTCGGTTGGTATGTACCCTTCTACTTGGATGGTGTTGAGCGGAACCCCGAAATATGTCCCTGAACAGCAGCCAATGATTCTGTGGCACGACGATTTTGCTTCTCTTTGGCCGTTAGTACGCAGGTAACTTTCGGTAAAGCACGCCGCACGGCGAGTACAATGAAACGATAACATCCCATCCGCCCAAGGAGTAGTCATTCAAGGTATGCCCGACAAGATTATCGTCACCAATGAATCCGCACTAAAAGCCAAATATGAGATGGCCGGACTTACGGCAATAAAATCGGCCATCCAGAAGTTGATTGCTGCAGATCTTCGCAGAGGATTGAAGACTGTCTACATGGTATTGGATAGTTCCGCTTCCATGAAAAAGGCAGGCGGCAAAGCCGTTGCCAGGCCAGCAGATCCAAAGCAGAACAAAGAAGCCGTAGACGCAATTTTTAAGAAATTCGCTCCGCACTATTTACTCATCCTTGGCGCGCAGGATGTGGTGCCGCACCAGGATCTGAAGAACCCGGTTTACAGTGCCACTGGGGAAGATACGGACAAAATCGCATTTGGCGATATTCCGTATGCCTGCGAAAAACCTTACAGCAAGAAGCCCGAAGACTTCATAGGACCAACCAGAGTGGTTGGCCGGTTGCCGGATCTCCTTAATTCTAAGGATGTCAAATATTTGATTGGAGTCCTGAAAACTGCTGCTGATTATAAACAGAGAAAGCCAGGCGATTACGATTCCTACTTTGGTGTGAGTGCAGCAGTATGGAAAAACTCAACCGCTTTGAGCATTAAGCACGCTTTCGGTTCCAACGCGGATCTGCAACTTGTACCCCCTAAAACCGAACAATGGCCCAAAAGTTTAAGTTCCAGGCTGTCCCATTTCTTTAATTGTCACGGTGGCGATACGGATACTCACTTCTATGGCCAATTAAAGCAAAAGTATCCCCATGCTTTAGACGCATCCTTGCTAAAAGGGAAAATCTCAGAAGGGACAGTTGCAGCTGCGGAGTGTTGTTATGGTGCTCAGCTTTATGATCCAGCTTTAGCGCAAGGTCAGCCAGGGATCTGCAATATGTATCTTGGGGAAAAAGCGTACGGATTTTTTGGCAGCACAACGACGGCTTATGGTCCCCCCACGGGAAATGGGTCTGCTGATCTGATCTGCCAATTTTTTATGAAGCTGGTGATTAATGGAGCTTCACTTGGACGAGCGAC
>JAYUSZ010000471.1:0-17490 GCA_043755435.1 Bryobacterales bacterium
ATTGGCCGTGATGCCATTCAAATCGGCCACGCAACCAACGTCAAGGTTGACGGTAATTCCGGCAGGCGGATCGGCTATCCTTCAGAAATTGTTGACGCCGAAGGTGGCGGAACCCCGGTTGGCATAGACACGGCAGGCAACGTGGATTTCAGTAGCTACACTGGCAATCACTTTGAGGAAATTAACGGGAAGTGCATAGACCTGGACGGCTTCCATCACGGTGAGGTATCGCGCAACCGTTGCTTCAATTCCAAACCCGGCACCGCCTACCCTTACGGCCATTTCGGCATTGTTATGAACAACACCAACCCCGACATGCAATCGGTAGGTATTCAGATCCTTGACAACCAGATCACAGGAATGAAGTTTGGAGCCATTTTCGTCATTGGGGCAGGGCACACCATTCAAGGAAACGTTCTGAAGCGCATTAATACCGCCCGCTGCAGTGAAAGCGGGGCAGGCTGTACTTACTTTGGTGGCGAACCTGACCTGCTGCGTTCCGGTATCTATTTCGGCCGCCGTGCCGAGCGCGCCGCCCCCGCTCGTGGCAATACTATTAAGGACAATACAATTTCCGGATGGAAGATGCGCGAACGCTGTTTCGGCTTTGCGCCAGGAATTTCCAGGACTGAACAGAAATTCGCAAGCAACCGATGTATATCGGAGGAGCCCTAGGGTAATGGATCAAGAAATAGTCTCAAAAATGCGCGAAGACTGGAATGGTCGGGCAAGTGAAGATGCTCACTACTATGTGGCCTTCGGCCGCCGCGATCAGGATGAAGAAGAATTCTATGCCACCGGTAAGGAAATGGTGGCTGGCCTTAAGGTGGAAATAAAGCGTTTGGGGCACTGTGAGAATCCAAGGGCTCGCCGGGCTCTTGAAATAGGCTGTGGCCCTGGCCGTTTGATCAAGCCCATGAGTGAACTGTTCGGCGAAATCCATGGCTTAGATATCTCTAACCAAATGATTGACTTGGCCCGCCAACGGCTGGCTGGTATTCCCCACGCACATGTGCATGTAGCTACCAATTCAGACCTTGCTGCCTTTGCCGACGAATCCTTCGATCTAGTCTATTCCTACGCCGTTTTTCAACACATTCCCAGCCGCGAAGTGGTGATGAATTACCTGCGCGAAGCGCGGCGCGTTCTGAAGGTCGGCGGATTGCTCCGCTGCCAGATGAATGGTTTGCCGGAACATATGGCTCGATATGACACCTGGAGCGGCGTCCGCATTCCCTCCAGTGAAATGGAAGCCTTCTGCCGCGAATCCGACATGCAACTGGTGGCGCTGGAAGGCCGCAACACGCAGTATATGTGGATTTCCGCCATCAAACATCCTAAAGGCTGGTACGAAACCAATGCTTGTCCTGAAATTCAACCCGCAATTCGCCGAGTAACCAATGCTGCCAGTTCCGAACCCGTAGCTCCTTCCTGTGGTCGTTTTGCGTCCTTGTCCCTCTGGATTGAAAACCTGACACAAGTTGCTGACTTATTGGATTTTGAGGTAACAGTTGGCGGTGCCCGAGCTACCACAACTTATATAGGTGCACCTGAACGCGACGGTTTAGTTCAAGTTAATGTGCAGTTACCCATGGATGTTAGTACTGGTCTGCAACCAGTAATGCTGGGTTGGCGCGGCGAACCTTGGGGTAGACCCGGTGTCATCCGCATAATCCCACCCCCTCCACTGGTAGGCAGAATGATCTCAATCAGCGATGGAATCGACTTGATGAGTGGCACCCGAATTGTTACCCGGTCAGTAAAGTTGACCATTGAGGAAGTCCTAAATCCCGAAGACTTTGGAGCGGAAATCAGCGGCCATTTCATAAACGACTTCGACCGCTTTTGTACCGACCCCATACCTCCGCGATTCGAAGTGAATTTCCGGATTCCCGAGGAAGTTTCTGAAGGCGAGCACGACTTGCAGCTATGGGTGGGAACTCGTGATTTAGGCATCGTAAAGGTAGTTATAACCGCCCCCTCCTATGACCCGCTTAGTACTCCCAGTTTGCCTTAGATAACCCTAGGGTTAAAGTCAATAAAAACTAAGACTGTAACTCTATGTCCTGTATCTAGATATAGTTCTTGACGCGCCACTACATATTGGGGCATCATTGCCAATGTTACACAATAGTTAAGGGACCGAACCACCATGATTAGCCTCCCCCGGCTGTGGGTCAACTCAAGACTAGTGAGCTCAGCGACTTACAGATAAAAATAAGGATTTCAACCGACAAAATGGGACACCTCAGCGTAGATCTCAGCGCGCCAAGCAGGGACGTGAAGCGTGCTTTAGCGAAACAAGAAAGAACCGGAGTTTCTTTCCCACGGCATTTTACTGCTCGGCTTGAAGCCGACCAAACCCCCTACGATGATATTCGCTGGGAGTTGCGAACTGCTTCTATTGGAAATGACAAAGGAGCTGTCATTTTTGAACAGCGCGATGTGGAGGTGCCAGCGGATTGGTCGCAAACCGCCACCAACATCGTTGTCAGTAAGTATTTCCATGGCAAAATTGGCTCGCCTGATCGCGAAACCAGTGTCCGCCAACTGATTCACCGCGTCACCGATACTATTGCCGATTGGGGCGGCGAAGGCCGTTATTTCAAAACCAAGGAAGATGTTGAAAACTTCCGTCATGAACTGGCTCACTTGATGCTCACGCAAAAAGCCTGCTTCAATTCTCCTGTCTGGTTCAATGTTGGCGTGAAGGATACTCGTGGCTATGGCTGGTATCACGACGAACCAAGCAACAGCATCAAAATGCTGGATCGCGACACCAAGCGTCCGCAATGTTCGGCCTGCTTCATTGTTAGTGTAAAGGATTCCTTGGAATCCATTCTTGATCTGGCCAAGACCGAAGGCATGCTGTTCAAGTGGGGATCCGGCACCGGCACCAACCTCTCAAAAGTTCGTGAAGAAGACGCCATCCTTTCCGGTGGCGGTCGCGCCAGTGGTCCGCTCAGCTTCATGCGCGGCTTTGACTCCTTCGCCGGCGTCATCAAATCCGGTGGCAAAACCCGCCGCGCAGCAAAGATGGTGATTCTAGATGTCGATCACCCCGATGTGATGAACTTCGTCTGGTGCAAAGCCAAGGAAGAAAAGAAGGCCCATGTCCTGATCGACAACGGTTACGACAGCGCCATTGACGGCGAAGCCTACAGCTCCATCTTCTTCCAGAACGCCAACAACTCCGTCCGCGTCAGTGATGAATTCATGCAGGCCGTTGTGGACGACGCCGATTGGTGGACCCGCGCCCGTGGCACCAATCAGCCAGTGAAGCGTTACAAAGCCCGCGAAATGATGCGCTCCATATCTGAGGCCACCTGGCAGTGCGGCGACCCCGGTATGCAGTACGATACCACCATCAATCGCTGGCACACATCAAAGAACACCGATCGGATTAATGCCTCGAATCCCTGCAGCGAATACATGTTCTTGGATGATTCGGCCTGCAATCTGGTTAGCCTGAACTTGATGCGTTACGTCGGTCCCGGTGGCCAGTTCGATGTTGCGGCTTACCGTCATGCGGTGGATACCGTAATTCTGGCGCAGGAAATTATTGTGGATAACGCCAGCTATCCAACCGCCCGCATCGCCCAAAACTCGCACGATTTCCGCCCACTCGGCTTAGGTTACGCCAACCTCGGGGCCCTGCTAATGTCCATGGGTCTGCCCTACGATAGCGACGGTGGCCGTGACTTTGCCGCCGCGTTGACCGCTATTATGTGTGGTCAGGCTTACCTCACCAGTGCGCGTATCGCACAAGCCACCGGCCCCTGCCCTGGTTATGCCGAAAACGAAGGTTCGTTCCTTGGCGTAATCAAAATGCACCGCGATTCCGTGGCTCGCATCAACGCCAAACACGTTCCCGCCGATATGTACGACGCATCGTGGGAATGCTGGAACTCGGCCCTTGAAATGGGTAAGCTGCATGGTTATCGCAATGCGCAAACCACAGTGATTGCACCCACGGGAACCATCGGTTTCATGATGGATTGCGACACCACCGGCATTGAACCCGATCTGGCTTTGGTGAAACACAAGAAGTTGGTGGGCGGCGGCGTCATCAAGATTGTGAACAACACCGTTCCGCAATCGCTGATCAAGTTGGGCTACCGTCCCGCACAGGTGGAGGAGATTGTCAGCCATATTGACGCCTCTGGAACTATTGAAGGTGCACCCGGTTTGAAGGACGATCACCTGTCAATTTTCGATTGCAGCTTCCGTCCAGTGAACGGCAATCGTTTCATTCATCATATGGGTCACGTACGGATGATGGCAGCAACGCAGCCGTTTATTTCCGGGGCAATTTCCAAGACCATCAACATGCCGGAAGAGGCCAGTGTTGAAGACGTGATGGATGCCTACATGGAATCGTGGAAGCTGGGGTTGAAAGCGGTGGCAATTTACCGTGACAACTGCAAGCGCAGCCAGCCCATGAATTCCGGTGCCGGGACCAAGGGCGATAAGAAGATTGCCACCATCGGCATCCCCGGATCTCCGCAAATCGTTGAGCGCATTGTAGAGAAGATTGTGGAACGGCCAATGCGCCGCAAGCTGCCCGATGAGCGTGTGGCGATGACGCACAAGTTCTCCATCGCAGGGCATGAAGGATACATCACGGCCGGGCTGTTTGAGGATGGAACGCCGGGTGAAATCTTCATCACCATGTCGAAGGAGGGGTCGACTATTTCCGGCCTGATGGACAACTTCGCCACAGCAATCAGCTTCTGCCTGCAGTATGGTGTGCCGCTGAAGTTCCTGGTGGATAAGTTCAGCCATGTGCGTTTTGAGCCCAGCGGTTGGACGGGCAATCCGCAAATTCCGTATGCGAAGTCGATCATGGATTACATTTTCCGGTGGATGGGATCAAAGTTCCTGGGACCAGAATATGCAACCAGTGAGGCAGGTGCCACCACGACGATGAAGCCAACGGAGCAGAGTCCACAAGTGGAGATGAAGTTCGACCAGCAAGTGAGCGATGCCCCATTATGCGCCGAGTGCGGCGGGTTGATGACGCGGAATGGAAGCTGCTATAAGTGCGAGAATTGCGGAGGCACTAGCGGCTGTTCGTAGGCTTGGAAGAAGTTGAAAGTGGATTAAGCAAAGCCCCAGTCGAAAGACTGGGGCTTTTTTACGATGACAGCCATATGAAACAATGAAACCAGAATGATGAAAAGCATCGTGCTGATTTTCGGATTGTTGACATGTTTGTATCCCCAAGTGTCAGGCCTAGGGCAATTGACTCCACAGAATGCCAGCAAGAGAGAGTCCACTATTCAGGCTTTGACTCCTGCAGGGCTAACACCAATCAGCGTTCGATTAATGGAATTGGATGCCAAGTATCCGAACGGTAAAACCGGGAAGGGCACAATTTGCGTTTACTACGACCAAAATACCCGCCTTTATCTTTGGGATTTCTTGATGCTGCCAAAGACTTACAACGCTCAACCAAGTGCAGAAATTTTCATGTACAAAGGGAAGGTCTTTGTTGCTAATAATCAAATTGTGCAATTCCGGACAGAGAGCTACGTCCAATCCTCAGATGTTGCCAACGGCCTTGAAGAGGCCTTAAGCAAATCGGTTACCACAGCCACTACCATTTTGCAGCGCGGGGAATCGGCGTTAGTATTTTCCCGAAAGGGCTATAATTTGAGACTTCCGGCAGACTTCTTGGTCCCGCCGTACAACTCGCTGGCTGTAATGCCGTCGATCATTGATGTGCAGAGGAAAAACTCCCAGTGGCAAGTAACCGTGCAAGGCGTATGGAAAGAAATCATCACTTTGGACGACAAATTCCAATTTATTGGACATGCACCTGTACCTGGCGAAACCCCTCAATACTGGACAAAAGGTCTTCCTACGGATGTTTGGAAGCGGTGAAGGTCCGAACTAAGAAACGCCCTAGTCGAATGACTTAAACGTTTTGCAATTGCTGTTATATGAAACAATGTGACCATGCTGACGAAAGGGTTCGTGCTGGGTCTAGGACTGATCACCTGCTTAGGCGCTCCAGGGTCACGCAAATCAGATCAGCCACTGCCAGCGAAACCCAGAAGAATCGACTCAACAGTTCAAATCTTAACCCCGTCCGGTGAGAAACCGATTAGCATGCGGTTGGTCAGTCTGGGCGGTAAGCGGCCAGTGGACGGCATTTGTGTCTTCTACGAAAAAAGTAGTGGTTTGTATTTGTGGTTTTTCCAGTCGATGCCCAAGCCCAACGCGAGGGCCACTAATTCACAAGAAAGGTTTCGCGGAGTTAAGGTTTTTGTTGCAACAAATCGAATCGTATTTTTCAGCTATCAATTCATCATGCAGTCTTCCAGAAAGGCAAGCAGTTTGGATGACGCAGAAAGGAAGTCTCGAGTGGAAGCAACTGCGAAGCTGCAAAACGGTGACATTGCACTCATGGCGTTTCGACAACCCTTTAACTCAGGCTTACTAAGAGATTTCACAATTGGTCCCCGTGAATCTTGGGCGATCACTCCGAGTATTATTGACGTCCAACAAAAGAATTTCCAATGGCTGGTTACCGTGCAAGGGAAATGGAAAGAAATCATTAAACTGGACTCCAACTTTCAACACATTAGTCATATTCCGGCACCTGGTGAAACGCCAGAGTACTGGTCAACCAACTAAAGGAGCGGAGAAAAGGAGTGTTCCCAATGAAATTCGCCGCAATCTACGTTTCTCTTGCGTTTTTGGCTGCCGCCCAATCTACAGGTGAATTAAAACCGCAGAATGCAAGTAAACGCGAAACAACTATTCAAGCTTTACGCCCTACCGGAGCAAGCCCAATTACTGCCAGGCTATTCGAAGCGGACCTGAAGTATCCCGATGGCAAGATTCACAAAGCTACAATTTGTATTTTTTATGATCGCGTCACTGGCTTATTCTTGTGGCGTTATACGGAATGGTCGCCTGGCTTCCCTTACCTGATTTTGCCGGATTCAGAGCACTTTCTTGAAAGAGGAATAGTGTACATTCGCGACAATGAAATTGCCCATATTAGTATAAACAAATTAAATTACTCATCTGAAAAGGCAAGTAGCATTGAGGAGGCAGAAAGGAGATCAATAGCTGAAGCTTCTTCACTTGTTCAGCGAGGACAACGCGCTATGCAAGCACGACTTCGATCAATTCGTTTTCGCGACTCCTTGCCGCTTTCATTTTTCGTAGAGAAATACCACTCAGACAATGCGAAAATCACACTGCTTAGCGTGGATTGGAAAAATCCCCAATGGGTGTTAACAATTCAAGGAGTATGGAAAGAGGTGGTTACACTCAACGATAAATTCCAGATTATTGGCCACACTCCTGCAGCCGGAGAAATTCCTAAATTTTATGAGGTAACGCCCTTTGTGATTCCGGTGAAGTGATTCCCGTTCTTGTGTTGCCAAGACGAGTTGATACAACAATCAAGGAAGTTCCGACGGGGACGTGTCACGCAATTTTGAAAGCGGCTGGGATGGGCGGGAAATATGATTGACCTACCCTATTCACTAGTAATCGAGGCCACCGAAGCCCCGGATTTCTTTTCGTTCTACTCAACAGACCTCGAAGGCTTCAGCGGCGTCGGGCATTCGGTCGAAGGCTGTCTTTACAATGCCCGATGGGGCATGGCCGAGCATATTGGCCTGCTCAGGCAACAAGGCTTGCCCGTGCCACTAGCTAACCCACGGCCCCGCATCCTCATCGAAAATGCCCCTGCACAGAAGTGCTAAGCAAATAGGTAGACGATCTTGACCAGCGAGGAACGATGAATTGCTCTGTTTGGCTTCTCGGTGGTGATGAACTCATCCGCATGGGATAGGTGAGCCGCTGCCAGATGGAGTGCATCCATGTGAAACAGTCTTGCAGCGCGCACGCAAACCCAAATACGACGAAGGCGCATTCCCAGCAGATTCGCCCGTTTGGAAATGGACAGACAAGACAGCTTCGTTTTGGGGAGTGCGCGTTTATGATCCCGATTCCATAGACGATCTGACTTCACCGTTCATCACCAAGTCCTGGTCTTGGGATGACGACAAAGCAAGGGCGTTCACTTTTCAATACGATAGTTCATTCCGATCCTTGAAGATGACCCGCCTTTCCGGCGCACTTATGGTTCCAGTAAGCAGCGATCTCGAAAGCGCATCGAGTAAAGCAGGATTGGTACTTGTCCGTCCACAGGATGGAGTTTTGATCATGTCGGCAACAGTGAATCCAACCAATGCCTCGAGCGCAGGCCTGACTTACTCCGCGATCCGCTGGGCTGGTTTTTTCGATTTGTAATTAAGCAGGTCCCTCGCTCGGGGACGGTTGTGGCGCTCTTGCTGCAAAAGAGAGTAGTAACCCGAAAACCAATCCGAACAACGCGCCTCCACCTAATCCCGAAAGCAGAATTCCCCCATCAGTCTTCTGTAGACTCGTTTGCGGATAAGTAGCCGCGTCAGTGAGTTTCAACGTTGGCTCAAGTTTTTTTAGGGCTATCGTCTGGGCCCTTTGTGCCGAGTATAATTTTTCCTTTGCAGATTTGTACTGATCCCTTGCCAGATCAATATCTAATCTCGTTCTGCTGGTCTGTTGGCTGTTGATTGCTGATTCAGCTTCAGCCCATTGTCGAGCTGAATTTTCCACTTCTTCCTTAAGGAATGAAACGCGTGTATTCGATTCACTCACCCTGAAATTGGATTCCTCCTCAATGATCTGGTATGCCATTTCTTGTGTTACTTTTTGGGCCAATTCAGGACTTGAGTAAACAAAGGAGATCCAAATTCCGTTATCCCCACTGGGTCGGATTGTAATATTTCGCCGCATATTTTCCAAAATTTCTTCGGCCGGTATTCTTTTCAGTTCTGCCTGGTAAAGAGAAAACTTCTGAACCAAAGTATTGAGTGCGTGACGGCCAAGGAGTTGTCCATTCATCCGCTGCAAAAGAGCGGGTAGACTTATTGTCGAGATTGGAATCCATTGATCATTACTCGGTTCCATAATTTGTATCTTGGCGTTGGATTGAAAGGTGTTACCAGATCGAAACCCGATAGTCAGCCCTGCCACCAGCAAACCGGCTAGACAGCCAGAGAACATCCATCGAAATCGTGTCATAAAAAACCTCCGGGATAAATTGATACGAACTGCTCCTGTCAAGTCCCACAGCAGCCCGAACACCTCACGAATGCAGAATCGAAAGTAGTTCAACATGCCACTAGCAAGCGCGTCCTTTGCCGCTGCGGAATACACTTCCAGCATTTCGCCAGCAAATTGATCGCGCATTTGGCGGGGATAGAGCCGAAGCAACGTAGCGTAAAGATATTCGCTCATGCCGGACGCTCAACAATGCGCGCAGTGGCGACCTTTGCCAAATGTTTTATTCGCGCTACCTCGCTTTTCAACGCCCCATGTCCGGTGTTCGTCAAACGGTAAGCCAGCCGTCCGCGCCCTGCATCACTCTCAGTAAACCGCTCAATCCATTTGTCTTCCAGCATTCGCCGCAACGCCCCATACAGCGTGCCAGTGCTCAGTTTGACGCGCCCGTCGCTAATCTGTTCAACGTCCTTTAGGATCGCGTAACCATGCCGCGGCCCTTCGGCCATACTCAGCAGGATTAGCAATACCGCTTCCGATAATGGTTCAACTCTCCGCTGCACGACATGTCGCATAACGTCATATTAAGTCCAACAAGATAGGAAGTCAAGAGGCTTGTCGATTTTATGGAACGAATCCAAAGTACGCTGGTATAGCATTGCATACAAGGCATGTGACAAACGGAAATTCCAACTGGAAATTCTCATTACAAGCCCCAACCAAATCGGCTCTTGAATTAGACTGGCCCGGGGCAGCGAAGGCACCGGGTCTATAAAGGAGACCTCTTCTCATGAAACAATTAATGCTAGTCTGCGCCACCTTGACAATGGCTATTGCCAACGCTTCCACACACAAGATTGTCTTTTATGAAAACGCCACTCTCAATGGCAAAGAAGTACAGGCCGGACGATACAAGGCAGAAATTGATGGCGGAAAACTTGTGTTGAAAAAGGGGGAGAAATCTATTGAAGCTGATGTCAACGTAGAAAACAATGCCTCGAAGTTTCCCAAGAACGCTGTCCGCTATCTCAGCAGCGAAGGAAAGTTCCAGATTCAGGAAATTCGCGTTGGGGGCACCAAAATGCGACTCTCGATACAAGATTCAACTGCTGATCGTTAAAACAATATTTACGCCAAAATAAGGGCCCGCCGGAAGCGGCTTGCTAAAATGAAAGCATGCATCGTATCCTTGCGGCCCTCTTTTTTATGGTCCTCCCAGCAGCCGCAGAATCGGTGGTGGTTCTGCCGTTCGTGAATCTCACCAAGAACTTAACATTGAACTGGCTAGGTGAAAGTGTAGCTGATTCCATTCAGGAAGCGCTACATGGCGAAGGCCTGCTTGCACTCGATCGAGACACTCGTCAGGAAGCATACAGACGTTTGAACGTCCGTCCATACGTGCAGATTTCCAAAGCCACCATGGTGAAAATTGGCGATGAATTGGATGCCCGTTCCCTAGTGTTCGGCAGCTTTGAATTGGAAGAAAGGCCAGCAGGTCAGCGTCCTGGAGTAAAACTGGTGGCCCGCATGATCGATATTCGTGGCCGTAAACAAAGCACAGAATTTTCAGAAACAGGCGCATTAGACGATTTAGCAACCTTGGAAATGAACCTTGCCTGGCAGGCCTTGAAATTTCTTTCTCCGAAAACAACCATCAGCCAAAGCCAGTTCCTGGACCGCCACCCGCGAGCCCGTGTAGACGCCAAGGAAAACTATATTCGCGGACTCCTATCAAACAATCCCGAGCAAAAGCACCATTTGCTCACGCAAGCCGCACGGCTGGATCCAAACTATTCGCAGCCCTGCTTCCAGCTTGGATTATTGCAATACGAAAAAGAAAATTACCGTGTTGCCGCAGATTGGTTCGCCCGCGTGAAAGCCTCCGACCCTCGATACCGCCGTGCACAATTCATGCTTGGATTAAGCCACTATTGGTCGGCCAACTATCAGAGTGCTCTGAAGTCCTTCTCGTTGGTGGTTCTGGAGGTGCCAGTCACGGAGGTTGTTTGCAATCTCGGTCTGGCCCAAATGCGCACCAACAACCCAGATGCAATTGAGAATTTGAAAAGGGCAGTTCAGGCCGATGATGCCGATGTGGATTATCACTTCAATCTCGGCTATGCATTGTGGCGCAAAGCTGATTTCAAAGCTGCCGCAGATCAGTTCCGTGCTGTGCTAGATCGCTTCTCTGATGACCAGGAGGCACAATTGCTTCTCGCCCGTTCAGAAAAACAGCAAGGCCAACGCCCGGGTGACGCGTCAACAGAAGGTTTGGAACGGCTGAAAGAAGAGTACGAAGAAACAGTGTATTGGCAACTGAAAGCAATGGTGGAGAAAAAGTAGCCTAAAACCGCTTCAACCCTTGCAGCATTGCTCGAGTATCACCACGTGCCGGATTGACCACTGTATGCACTGGACGCCAATCGTCGTTTACTGAGCCAAGATACAGCGCACTTTTTCTGTCAGACCCCATCAGAATTACGGTCAGTTTTTTATCTGGATAATGCAACGCGCGATATTGCAGGTCTGAAGAACTTTCCTTCCATCGATCTCCCGCCGGCATCCCCAACTTTCGCACCACGGAAAAATAATCGTCGCGAGCAGTCAATCCCAAATCTTCCTGCATCACAGACGTATACTCAACGCGTGATCGGCTAAAATAGCTCACCACAAGGAAACACCCAAGCACGCTTAGAACCAGTACCGCTCCAATCACCAACACCAGTTTCGATTCGGTTCCTGACCCGGTTCGAATCCCAATTACTTGCGCTTGCGTTGGTTTGGGTCCAACCAATGGCTCAGCTGGACTTGGCCCAACTGGACGCGGCATTTCGATTACCCGCCGTTCCGTTGGCCAAAGTTGCCCCGCCTTCAATTCCAGTTCCTTAGTAAGACCCACAATCATCATCGGTTCATCAACCTTTGAAATTGCACCAAGAAAACGGCGCGGCACCCACACCTCAGCATTCGATTTGGTATTCTGCACCAGAATCTCAGACCAGGTCGCGCGGCGATAAATCCACTCATTGTGCTCAATCCCAATGAGTGGAGGATAGAACGAGAAGGGGCGATCGCCGAGAGTTTCGAGTTGTGGCGCGCCGGATGAGGACATATCGCCCTTCTAGTGTAATAGGCTAGGCTACTTCTTGTCCGATGTAATCTGACGCATGCGCAGATTACGATAATAGCTCACGCTCTTTGGATCATGCGCTTGCAACGCCAAATAGCCCTTTGTGTATGTGTTTTTCGTATCTACGTAATCGTTCACAACAACCTTGCCGTTCACTTTAATTGTGATGTGATTTCCCACCACACGAATGTTCTGGGTAAACCAAACATCGTCATCCACCAGATGGTCCATCACGTTCTGGAAATTGTAAAGGCTGCCAGTGCGTTTGGGGTCAGTGTGGGAATTGTTCACCTGCGCTTCGTAACCCTTAGGAAATCCCACTGCGAATTCTGCTCTGAAGTACATGCCAGAATTGGAACCCTTCGTCGTTTTCGCCTCCGCTTCAAATTCGCAATCTACACATTCCTTCGTCATCCAGAACAAATGGCTCCTCGTACCCTGGGCAACAATCGTGCCATTTTCCACCTTCCAGTTTTCAGGAACTTCGGTGGCTTTCCAACCCTTCAGGTCTTTACCATTGAACATTTTTATCCACTTGCCGTCTTTTGCTTCGGCTTTTGAAAGCATCGTCAAACCAAGGACGAATATTGAGAAGAGATTTATAGATCGCATTCAACTAGAATATCTTGCATGGACCGTACTCCCCAAGTTTTCCTCACCCTTATTTTTCTCACCGCCGCCGTAACATGTGCCGCCGATCTCCCAATCGTGAAAAAAGTGGACCTGCAACCTTTGTCTGCCAGCGTCTTGCGCTTAACGGAAGCACTTGAAATGGTAGGCGAACCCTTGCCCTCCGGCGAAATCGCAGAACTAAAAAACACCAAGTCTACAAAGCGCATTCAGGAGATCCTCGATAAGCACTGCCTCGCCGAAGTCAACATCAATCCAGAAAGCCGAGTTAAGGTAATCGATGGCCCGGCGCGGCCAGAACTGGTCGAACAAGGCTGGCGTACATTTCTGGTTAAGGTCGTAAACGAAGCGGGAATCACGGCAGTGCTTGGCGTCACCAGCCCACAAGCCGGACGTCTGTTCAACTCTCCCTCCGGCGTTGTTCCTCGCTTATGGATCGATCTGCAACTAATGAACCGTCAACCAATGAAGGAACGTCTAAGCGGTTTGGAATTGGAATACAAAATCCTCCAGATCTATTCCCGCGATAAAGGCAAGCGAGAAGCAAAATTGTCATTCAACGTCGGCCAGGGCACGCAGGACCTGGGCTTTCGCAGCGACGTCGATATTCTGTTCGACGCTAAACCAGCCGCCAAAATTACCTTGCGCGTCGCTGATTTCGATGGTAAGCCAACCACCGCCTCGTTCCTCATCAAAGACAAGTTCGGCCGAATCTACCCATCCCAAGCAAAACGCCTCGCTCCAGATTTCGCCTTTCACCCACAGGTCTATCGTGCGGACATGGAAAGCGTCCTGCTCCCTCCAGGCGATTATTCCGTCATCTATACGCGCGGCCCGGAGTACCGTAAAAAGACCCGCGAATTTCGCGTCGATGGCAAGCCGATGGAAATTGCATTCCGCTTGGAACGTTGGATCAATCCAGCCAAACGAAACTGGTTTTCCGGCGATCATCATATCCATGCCGCTGGTTGTTCGCACTATGAAAAACCCACCGAGGGCGTCTATCCCGAAGACATGATGCGCCACATTCAAGGGGAAGATTTGAAGATCGGTTCCGTACTCACCTGGGGTCCCGGCTGGTATTTTCAAAAGACATTCTTTGAGGGCAAGGACAACAAGCTTTCGTCACTTGAAAACAAAATGCGGTACGACGTGGAAGTTTCGGGCTTCCCTTCCAGCCACACCGGTCACATCTGCCTACTGCGTTTGAAGCAGCAGGATTACCCCGGCACCAGCCGCATTGAAGATTGGCCAAGTTGGGGAATTCCCATTTTCCGTTGGGCCAAAGCACAAGGTGCCATTACCGGCTTCGCCCACTCCGGTTGGGGATTGCCGCAGACTTCCGATAAACTTCCCAACGATGAAGTGCCCCCGTTCGACGGCATCGGTGCCAACGAATATATTGTGGGCGTTACTCATGATCTGGTGGATTTTATTTCAACCGTTGATACTCCTTTCCCTTCTGAATTGAATATTTGGTACCACACGTTAAATGTTGGATATCGCACGCGCATCAGCGGCGAAACCGATTTCCCTTGCATCTATGGCGACCGCGTCGGATTAGGCCGCAGCTACGTCCGTCAAGATAAATCGCTCGATTACGACGATTGGGCGGTGGGCCTCCGCGAAGGCCGCAACTACGTCAGTGACGGCAAAAGCCACTTAATCGACTTCCGGGTGAATCAAGTGCGCATGGGTGATGGTGCCAGCGAAGTCAAGCTTTCGCAACCAGGCAACGTGACCATCACGGCCAGCGTGGCAGCATTGCTCGATACCGCTCCCGATGAAAAAATCCGAGGCGCAAAATTTGATGCCAAACCATATTGGGAACTGGAACGGGCACGCCTCGGCAATTTACGCCGCGTGCCAGTGGAACTGATAGTGAATGGTGAAGCCGTCGCGCGCCAGGAAATCGATGCGGATGGAACAGAACGGAATTTGAAATTTGAAACGAAAATCGAAGCCAGCAGTTGGATAGCATTAAGAATTCTGCCGTCGTCACATACCAATCCAATTTGGGTGCTGGTAGATGGCAAGCCCGTTCGAGCATCCAAGAAGAGCGCCGAATGGTGCCTGACCGCAGTTGAAAAATGCAGAACTCAAAAGATGCCCCGCATCCGCCTACAAGAACGCGGCGAAGCCGAACGCGCCTACGACTATGCCAAGAGCGCTTATCAACAGCGTCTGATAGAAAGCGTGAAGTAGCGGTATCCTATTACGTGAAGTAGCGGTATCCTATTAAGAGCCTCTTGAGTGATGAAGCTACCCCAGAGTGCGCTCCATATGCTTGACTGCTTCTTCGAATTTGAAGGAGTGTGGCTCAAATTGCGCTCGCTCACCGAGCCCCAATAGTCCAAGAAATCTGTTAAGACTCTCATCGGATGGATCATATACCCGAAATCTTTGAAGCGGTTCGCCCCCACTACTTGTACCAAGACCATATAGATAACGAAAAAAAGAATCAGTCTCAGGCAGTGAATATCCGCAGACGATAATACTCGTCGCACTTCTTAGCTCGGTCGCCGCCCTTTGCCAAACCTTGACTAAGTCAGATCGATACTCTGCCTTGTTCCAACTTGGAGGCACAATGATACTTTCATTCGAAACCACATTGCCGCAGCATTCTAACTCTCTGATGTTGATCAAACTCTTTAGGCGACTCCAATTTACATTGGCTGTGTCTGATGTAGACTGAGCTAGTCAAGGAAAAGCTTCTGCCACAATTTTCTTGCACGAATTGCACCGATGCCAGCTCACGGAGCCGTGTAACTTAAACAGATTCACGGCACCGTTAGAATCGTCAGTTAATCCGTAGTTTGGGTTCAGCCCTTTACTATGTAGCGCAACATCCAAAGCTAGGTCATAGTTGAACGTGATCACTGCAATCGAGATTCTTGACGTTGGACAGCTTGGCAATAAAGGACGCGAAGTCCTGGTAAGGAAAACTCGAAAAGAACTTTCCCTCCTTAATCTCGAAACCAATTGATTTGTCGAGGGTCCAGGTAATCACTCGTTTCAGCGAGTTTACAAGTTCCGGCTCTGTTGGATGGACCTTGAGCAATTCTGCCATTTCGAATGCACTGAATACCGATTCAAGATTTACCAAGTCCATCTCTGATTTCGAGTGCACGGATTGAAGTGCTGAAATCGCGCCAAACACCCGTTTAAGATCAGACGTACAAGTACTGGCAGGATCTGCTGCGAATAGAGACCGAGCATTGTCGAGAAAATCAGCCATTAGCGGCGCACCAGTGTGCCTTGAAGTACTCGCCCCTAAATGAAGATATATTTGCTCAGGACTTTTCACCCTTGAGAGATGACTGTCCGGGAGCCTCAAAGCTGTGAGATACAAAATCCTGGACGAATGTATTCCGCTGTGGCATCCTATCGATTGCTCCATAACATGCGCTCTCACAAATGTTACTAGGGATCCACCCATCGCGCTCGGTCAAAACTATAGCCAACATTCTCATACTCGCCGTCTCGCCGTAATATGCGTAGCAGTCTTCACCATCAGCATCCTGTTCGTAAATCAAAATCGGGCGGATCGACAGGGTTTGCTCCACTTCGAACGCCGCAATCCGGTGAGCCAAAATCCTTTTCAGGTTGTGCTTGATCCCAGTCAAACACTCAATTTGGATTGTAATATGCAATGCATATCGCCTTGCTATTGCCGGACAGCAAAATATCCTTCCCGCGTCGAAATCCTCATCCCAGACTTTTTGGCCTTCACCGCAAGCTTCCGAAACGAACCATCCCGCGTTTCATCCGTCGATTTGAATCCAATTGCATACTGGTTGCGCATCTCCTCCTGAATCGCTGCAAATATTTTATCTAGCGTATTCTTCCTATCAACTTGAAATGCGCGCCCACCAGTCGGTTCCGCTAATTTTCTCAGAACGTCAAATCCCGGAGCCTTTTTATCGGGCAACAAATCATTCTCATAGTGAATGCCGAAAATCACCGCATCACTTTTCAGCGCCTCTTTGCTGGCCGCTTCAAGCGAGGATATGCTGCCGCTGTCCAAACCGTCCGTTAAGATCACCATCGCTTTCCGCCCCTGCTGCTTAAGCAGCTTGTCACGCGCGACCAAGCCCACCGAATCAAACAACAGCGTGCCTCCGCGATACCTCCGCTCCCCCGTCCGCAAAGGCTGAACATCTTCCCCGGTTTTACTAAGCGCCGCGTCCAGCAGTTCAATGGACGATGTGAAATCTTGCCAAACAGCAATATGCGATGCGAACGAAACCAGCAACGCTTTGTCCGTTGGCCGCAGAACATCTTTGAAAAACTTCCGCGCCGCCGCTTGCTCAATCGCTTGCACGTTAGACACGCTACCGCTTGTGTCTATCAGCAGCGCCACCGTTATCGGAGTATCCAAATTCTTAGCAAAATGGCGGATTTCCTGTTGGCGGCCATTCTCTTGAATCTCAAAATCTTCCTTGCGTAAGCCCTTCGCATATCCCCCGCTCCGATCTCGAACCGTGAATAGCACATTCACCAATTCAACGTCGACACGAATAATGGAAGGGTCCTGAGGAGGATTTAGCAAGATCTGCGAAAAAGCTAGTGTAGTGTCCCCGAAATAACTGCGCATATTTATTCTTCACGTTTTTGACGGCGACGGGGGAGGGTGGAACCGGGCTGAATCGATTCAAGTT
>JAYUSZ010000472.1:0-2650 GCA_043755435.1 Bryobacterales bacterium
AGGCGGAGGGTTGAAGGCCGGAAGCATTGTTGGTGGAACGGATGAATTAGGTTTTTCACCAGCCGGCGAAAAGATCCACGTGCATGACGTGCAGGCCACTATTTTGCATTTGCTGGGGATTGATCACACAAAGTTGACCTATCGTTTCCAGGGCCGCGATTTCCGGTTGACGGACGTTAGTGGGGAAGTGATTAAGAGTATGTTGGCTTAGCTTGACGGGTAAGCACACGACGGCATCGCGAGCAGACAAAAATATATTGTTCAACTGGCGTTCCTCGTTTTATCGTCTGGGCTGCCAACCACGAACAGCCTGCTTTTTACGGCTCACATTCACGGTTCTCAGCCATGTTTGTGATTCAGATTCCATTTAGAACGCCAGAGGATTTAATCAATCCGCGGACTTGATAAGTGGGAAGTTGCTGGCCAGCAATTTGTCTTCCTGAATAAAGAGTCTCATGGGTTGTGAAGGGACAGGATGGAGTGTTTTTGCAAGCGGATGAAAAGATGGCAGATTCAGTTGAGGGGTGTTGGTGATGGCCATTTTTCGTGGTTGCGAAAATGAGTGAATTGGGTTTGTTCTGCAAGTGCGGAATTCAGTTTGAACACCACCTTTAGGCATTCAAGCTTTCGGATGGAAGGTATACGAGTCTTTGCGAACAAGCGCTAGCAATTTCTCAATCATTGGCTTTATCAAGGCATTGCGTAACCTTATTTCGAACGGGTTTGTCTCACGGCTTCTGAGCCCCTCGTCTATGAGAGTGAACGTGCCTTCAACGGACTTTGATATTTCTTCAAGGTGAGCGGAGAGGTCTGCGAAATAGAGTTCTTGAATAGCTTTCAGATTTATCATAAGGTCTCTAGCTTCGTTGATTTTCTCTCTTGTGGTCACAGTATCCGCACCTGAAGGCGGAATCTGTAGGCCATCATGCAGTTTCGCTAAACGATAGAGTCCCTCAATCATCTTCAGCGCATTTTCCCGCATATCCCTAGCTTCATCGCGGGCGGCTGAGAACTTATGACTTGCATAGATAGCCAACATTGCAACCAAGGTGCCAATCAAGACACCAATGTCTCGTATCGTTTCACCCCAATCGCAAAAAAAGCGTTTGATCCCGCTGTGATCAAAGGAGTTGAAAACGAATACTAGAACTAGGACCACAACCATTCCCCCGATGGAAAACATCGTCATGAGACGACGTTCCAGACTCTTTTTCAACTCCCAGCTCATTGACAATTTGGATTCCTCACTGCGCCGATAAGTTTTCGCTGCCCATAACACAAGTGTAAAGGCATTTCGATAAAGTCTGTGATGTTATCTATCGGTCGGTGGGTGAATTTTCCTGCGGTCTGATGCTGAAGATCACCAAGCCCGTCAATGCGCAAGCGGTAGCACTTGTTTATGGTCGATTGAACGATATTAATTATGCAAAGAGAAGCTATCGTTTTGGCTGCAGTCACTATGGAGCAAAACACCAGTTCAGTAAATCGATGATTTTTATACGTGGCCAAGTGTTCCTCTTTGCGATAGCCTAGTAATCAGCGTACTACAGGGATTACCGAAATCGGCCGGGGCAAAACTTCCAAGCAAGGTGGGCGCAAAAACGGGAACAATTTCTTAGGACATTGGATCCTCCTGTTTGCGGGGAGATAGTCCGCTGTGGGTTTCGCGCCCATGTTGGACGCCCGTACCAGGTCCCGTGCACCCTGAAGGTCTCATTTTATTTTTCTTTCGATTTCATCCAGACGTTTTTCAAGCTGAGTCCACTTGTGGTCCCACTCATTTTGGAAGCCCTCAATGATTGGTGCAGCGATGGCTAGTGTAACCATTGCGATCCAAATTCTTCCATCTACCTTGAATTCAAAAGTCCAGGCGATAAGTTGTCCCATCAAGGCGACAGCAATCAACAGCAATTTTATCTTCATCGATTCTCCGACAGCCAATGAACCCACAACCTTGTGGTTGCACAAACAAAGATCCCATCCCAGTGAATGTTACGCAATGCGCCTAATTCGTGCGCCCAATGGGAGTATCGTGCTTTCCGCTGGATTTTACAAAAGTGTCCCCGCCAAATCTAATTGCCTTGTTGAGACTCTAAACGTCAGTACTTCCGACAATAGCTGCGTTAGATCGACTTCAACCCCGGATAACCAATTATATGGCTGGCGTTCTTAAATATCCTTGAAGTTGACTGGGGTATGGCTCTATTTCCTTGCGAACTCGTAATTAGGCGCGATCTGATTCTGGAATTTATTCTTTCCGATATCAATCTGTACCTCATACAATAAAATGACTTTATTGACCCAGATTTGTAGGGCATAAGATTCTTAAAGAATACTCTCACCAGAATCAGGCATGCCCCATTGGTAACGTGAGAGGGCCCGGCGAGGCAAAGTCGGCTTATGCCAACAACTGTCTATTGGCCCGGAGGCTGGTGGAGCGTGGCACCCCTTTTGTGCAGTTGTACCATGCCGATTGGGATCATCATGACGACATCACAAAGCCTTTGGATGATGTATGCCGCGAGATTGATCAGGCAACTGGCGCACTGATTAAAGATTTGAAACAGCGCGGATTGCTGGACCGGACACTAGTTGTTTGGAGCGGCGAGTTCGGACGCACGCCGATGAGCGAGATTCGCGAGAAGGGCAA
>JAYUSZ010000473.1:0-17332 GCA_043755435.1 Bryobacterales bacterium
GGCAATCTATCGTGCTGCCAAACCGTTCTCGCATTGTCGCCATCCCTGGAAATTCCTCTGACAGCATCCGTGGGTTCTCCGGCGTCACCATGCTTGTCATTGATGAAGCCTCCATGGTCAAGGACGAAATCTACACCGCCGCGCGGCCCATGTTGACCCAGAAAAATGGATCCATCTGGCTGCTCTCCACTCCAAAAGATACCGAGGGATTCTTCCACCGCGAATTCACCGAAGGCACAGAAGATTGGCGTCGAGTTGTTGTTCCCGCCACCGAATGCCCGCGATTTACCCCCGAACAACTAGCTTCGGAAGAGGCAACTCTCGGTGCCCGCAAATTTGCGCAAGAGTTTCTCTGTGAATTCGTCTCAACCAATGATGGAATGTTTTGCGTGGAGTGGTTCGACGATGTGTTCTGCCCCGACGTCCAACCCCTGGCGCTCAAATGGGAATGGGGCTTGCCTGTGGGGCTACTGCCCAATGGCACCCGGTTTTTCCACAATCGGACGGCTTCAACTTGCGGTCACGGCCATTTAGAAGCAGTTCGTTACAGAGGCGCGACCGTTAGGGAGTGCTCACCTCAGGTTGTCCCAGCAAAGGTTTTCGAGTCTAAAGGGGTGAGGAGAAACTAAATGCATTGGGCTTCAGCCCCATTGCCCGAAGTTCGGAAGAACTCCCAAAAGCAATCGTAAAGTCTCAGCAGTTCGCAGTACTAGTTTTGTCATTCGCACCGTACTGTCGCACCGTACACCGCAGCCATCATCAAAATGCGATAGCATGAAGGCGTCAAATATCGTTTACTGATCCCCTTGGAGGCTCCATGTTTAGATTGGATGCAGATCGTCCCGTAGAATTTTGTGATGGAACCCGACGGCGCGATTTTTTGCATGCTGGCACCCTTTCCACCCTCGGACTCGGGTTGACTCAGATGTTCGATCTGAAAGCAGCTGGCGCCACAGATCCCGCAAAAACCGATGTCAATTGCATCCTTTTGATGCTTGTTGGTGGTCCCTCACAGCTGGACACCTGGGATATGAAGCCCAATGCCCCCATTGAAATTCGCGGTCCTTACAAGCCAATCAAAACCAATGTTTCTGGCATTGAAATCTCGGAAAACTTTCCGCGTATGGCAAAGCATGCTGACAAGTTTTCTTTGATTCGCTCTGTCTATCACACCGCCGCCGCAGTTCATGATACCGGCCACCAGATGATGCAGACCGGTCGGCTCTTTACCGGTGGAATTGAGCATCCTCACTACGGCTGCGTTCTTTCCAAATTGAAAGGTCCAAAGGGCGACGTCCCTGCCCATATGCTTCTGCCGCGTCCCATAGGTGCCACTGGGGGCAACATGCCTCATGGCCAAAACGCCGGCTACTTGGGCAAGAGTTTCGATCCCTTTGTACTGAATGCCGATCCATCCGATCCAAATTTCCGCGTGCCCGATATGTTGCCGCCCGACTATTTGGCTTCGTTCCGCACAGATCGTCGGCGCGATTGGCGCTCCATGGTGGATAAAGCGGTCAACCGGTTTGAAACTTCTCAAGACGCACGATTGCTGGATTCAACCTTTCAGCAGGCGTACACACTGATGTCTTCCGAGAAAGCCCGGGCTGCTTTTGAACTGCATCGCGAGCCCGAAAAAATCCGCGAAAAGTATGGCCTGAACCGGTTTGGACAAAGCTGTCTACTGGCTCGAAGAATGATTGAGGCTGGTGTACGTTTCGTCACCATCAACATGTTTGAAACTGTGTTCGATGAAATCACCTGGGACATTCATGGCTCGAAGCCATTTAGCCCCATCAGTTGCTACCGGGACCTCGTCGGGCCTATGTTCGACATGGCCTATAGTTCGCTCTTGGAAGACTTGAAGGACCGTGGTCTGCTTTCAAACACCATGGTGGTTGGCTTCGGCGAATTCGGCAGAACTCCCAAAGTGAATCCGGCCGGCGGGCGCGACCATTGGCCGCAATGCTGGACCGTCTTAATGGGTGGTGGACCCTTGAAAGGTGGCACCATTGTGGGTGCTTCCGATGAAATCGGCGCTATGCCGAAGGATCGTCCTGTGACCCCTGGCGAAATTGCAGCCACTGTCTATAAGGGCCTGGGCATTGATCCCCATACGGAATTACCCGGAGCGCAAGGACGCCCCATCCCGCTAGTGGATCGCGGCATTGAACCAATTCAAGAGTTGTTTGTCTAAATGAACGCACTATGAAGACTCTGATTTTCCTAATCATTCCTGCCCTCGCAATCGCTGCACCAGCCAATCGCAAATTGAGCATTTTGCCTTCCTCTGTGGAACTCGCCACGGTGGAATCACGGCAGCAATTGTTGGCTGAAGTTGAAACCGGCTCCGTCCTCGAAGATTGGACCCGATCCGTGACTTGGTCAAGTTCCGCCGCAAATGTCGCCATCGTAGATGCAAGTGGCCGCGTCACTCCCGTCAGCGACGGCGAAGCAGTCATCAAAGCTGTTAAGGATGGTCTAACCTCTTCGGTGAAAGTCACTGTTCGAAACAGTAAAGTCCCATTTCCCTGGAGTTTTCGCAATCACGTGATTCCGGTGATGACCAAAACCGGTTGCAATCAAGGGGCGTGCCATGGAGCATTGTCTGGAAAAAATGGTTTTAAGCTTTCACTGCGCGGTTATGATCCGGACTTTGATTGGGAGTCGTTAACTCGGCAAAGTGTCGGCCGAAGAGTCAGCACAGCCGACCCCAGTCACTCCCTAATGTTGCTCAAACCCACCTTCGCTATTCCCCACATGGGCGGCCTGCGATTCAAAACAGATTCACTGGAATACCGGGTTTTATCCGAATGGATTGCCGCCGGTGCGCCTGCGCCGAAACAGAATGAGGTAGAAGTGACTGGACTTGAAGTCTACCCGGCCACCGCAATTTTAGTCCCTGGCAGTGAACAGCAATTAGTTGTTCGTGCAAAGTATTCTGATGGTCGAATTGAAGATGTAACAAATTGGGTGAAGTACAACTCCAACAACGAAGGCGTTGCCTCTGTAGATGATTACGGGCGAGTGAAAATGAATGGTCGTGGAGAGTCGGCCATCACGCTCTACTATCAAAGCAAGGTGCTCTATGCCAGGGTCATGGTTCCCTTTGAAACCGAAGTACGTGCTTCCGATTTCGCTAGCTTTCAACGCAAAAACTTCATTGACGATCTTGCAGTCACGAAATGGAAAAGTTTGAATCTTCTTCCTTCCGCAAAAGCCACGGATGAAGTTTTCCTGCGCCGGGCATTTCTTGATGCTGCGGGCATTCTGCCGACCGCCGAAGAAGTAGAAACTTTCTTGGCCGATACCTCAGCCGACAAACGCGAGAAGGCCATTGACCGGCTCTTGGAGCGCGATGAGTTTGTCGACTATTGGGCCTACAAGTGGTCCGATCTGTTCCTTATTTCCAGTCGTAAACTGCCAACCAAAACCATGTGGGCCTTCTACAATTGGATCCACGATTCAGTAAAGGTGAATAAATCTTGGGATCAGGTTGCGCGCGATATTTTCACCTCCACTGGAAGCAATCGCGCCAACGGAGCTCTGAACTATTTCGTAATTCACAAAGACCCCATTGAGCTCAGCGAAAACGTCACGCAGGCTTTCCTTGGTCAGCGATTGACCTGCGCTCGGTGTCATAATCATCCCCTCGAAAAATGGACTCAAAAGCAGTATTACCAACTAGCCAACGTTTTTTCGCGTATCGGTGTTAAGAACGGAAATCAAGCTGGAGAGCAAATTGTCTTCGTGAAAGCTTCCGGGGATATCAACCACCCACGGTTGCAGCATCCGCTAGATCCCGCTCCGCTGGACGGCAATGCAATGTCGCTGGATTCCACAGACGACCGGCGAATCGGTTTCGTTAATTGGTTAACAGATCCGAAGAATCCATTCTTCGCACGCTCTTTTGTGAATCGCGTCTGGGGTAATTTCATGGGGCGTGGCTTGGTTCATCCTGTGGACGATGTCAGAGCCACAAATCCAGCCTCCAACGAGGAACTTCTAAGCGCTGTCACTGCGGACTTCGTGAAGAATAAGTTTGATGTTAAGAAGCTGGTCCGTACCATCATGACCTCGGGCATCTATCAGCTTTCCAGCGACGCTAACGCCACCAATCAAAGTGACAATACTTACTATTCGAAGTACATCATCAAGCGTCTTCCTGCTGAAGTCTTGCTAGATTCTATGAGTCAGGTAACTGGAGTGCCCACAGTGTTTAGTGGTTTTGCTGCCGGAACTCGAGCGATACAGCTTCCTGATGTACGCGTTCAAAATCAATTCTTGACCAGCTTCGGACGTCCGGAACGTGTCATTTGCGATTCCGCAGAACGCTCCAGCGACCCCAGCATTGCACAAGCCCTTCATGTGATCAATGGAGACACGTTGAATAAAAAATTAAGCGCTCCGGACGGCTACGTCACTTTATTCTTGAAGCTTGGCTTAAGCGACCGTAAGATTTTGGATCACATGTTCCTTTCCGCCTATTCCCGCTATCCTAAGGCTGAAGAAGCCGCCCAAATCACCGGAATGCTGAGCAAGGCAAGAGAAGGCAAACTCACGCGCGAAGTGCAAAACGACCGTCGCCAACAGGCTTTAGAAGACATGATGTGGTCTTTGCTCACCAGTAAGGAGTTTCTGTTCAACTACTAATGCGCAGACTATTAGCCATTTCCATATTGTCCACTCCGGCATTATTTGCAGCCGAAAATGCTCCGTCATTCACACAGGACGTTGCGCCAATTTTGCGTGAAAATTGCATTGGCTGTCATTCCAAAAGCGTTTCCATGGGTAGTCTCGATTTGGGCACATTTGAAGGGATAATGCGGGGTGGTATGCGCGGGCCGTGTGTGGTTGGTGGAAAGAGTATTGAGAGCCGTTTGTATTTGATGGCCGCAGGAAAAGTTCAACCCACAATGCCCTTGGGTGGCAAAACGCTTGCGGCAGGTGATCTCGAAACAATTCGTAAATGGATTGATGCCGGCGCAGTCGCAACCGGAGTGGGCGAAGCGGCCGCAGCGAAGAGTTCCAATACAATTCCAAACATTGCACCAAGGGTCCCGGTAAAGCCGGCGGTCTTCTCGCTGGCTTGGAGCAGCGATGGGCAAATGATCGCCACCGGCGGTTACAAAGAAATTCGGCTATTGGACGCACAAGGAAAAGTAACGGCAAAGCTGGGTGGATTCCAGGAAGCAGTTCGCGCTGTGGCTTTTTCTAAAGACGGCAAACTTTTGATCGGAGCCGGTGGACTCCCCGCGCAGAAAGGGGAACTGAAGATTTGGGATGTCACTTCGGGCAAGGAAATAGCAACCGCTCTTGGGCACGCGGACGCGATTTATGCCGCAGCTTTTTCGCCGGATGGAAAGTGGATTGCCACCGCCAGCTACGATAAGTTGATCAAAATCTGGGACACCGCAAGTGCAAAAGAAGTGAAGACCCTGAAGGACCACATCGACACCATTTATTCACTGGTATTCACTCCAGATGGTTCTCGGTTGATCAGCGGTGCTGCAGACAGAAGTGTGAAGGTTTGGGATATCGGCACTGGAACCCGGCTGTTCACTATGAGCGAACCAACCGATGGCATAAACTCGATTGCGATTGATCCCAAAGGGAACATGGTGGCTGCAGCAGGGCAAGATAAATCGATTCGACTTTGGAGTTTGGGCGATAAAGGAGCAACCTTGTTAAATTCATTGATCGCCCACGAAGATGCCATACTGCGTATTGCTTGGTCGCACGATGGGAAGTACCTGCTTTCAACAAGTGCCGACAAGGTTGTGAAATTATTTTTGGTGGAAGGGCTCAAGGAAATTGCATCCTATCCAGGACAATCCGATTGGGTGAATGGCTTGGCTTTTTCATCCGATGACGCCCGATTCGTTGCAGCTAGGTTCGACGGTAGCATCCAGTTTTATCCCGTAACGAGGTAAGTGATGACAAAACAGTTTTTCTTATTTTCCATTGGCTTGAGCGTTGCATTTGGACAAACTCCTTCGGGCAGTGGAACCCGCATGACTCCACCAACTATCCGCGACGTCTCACCGCGAGGAATCGCACGTGGCACCTCCGTGGAGCTTACCGTTGAGGGATTCAATTTATCCAAGGCAAGTAAGATCTTCTTTAACCAGCCTGGCGTAAGGGGAAAGATTCTGCGTGTAAAGGAATTGCCTGATTTGTCGGAAATCCGGCTTGGCTCCAATGGAACTGTGTCCACAGTGGATTTGGGTCCCTTGCCGCAGCGCAATCAGGTAACGGTGGAATTAGAAATTGCCCCGGAAGCTGAAATTGGCGAGGTTACATTTCGCTTGCAGACACCGCAGGGTACTTCTCCTGAAGGCACCATTTTGGTGGAGCCCTACTACGGCGAGAGTCCTGATAAGGAGCCCAACGATACGCTGGAAGGTGCGTTTGAAGTTTTTCTGCCAAGCATACTGGCCGGTACAATTTCAAAGCCTGGGGACGTCGATCATTTCAAAGTGAAAGTGAACACTGGTCAGACTCTGGTGTTTGAAAACAGTGCAATGCGCGTTGGCTCTACTCTTCAGCCAGTGGTTGCCATTCTTGATAAAGACGGCAATTCTATTGGTGAATATGGATACGATGGCGGCCGCACTGCAACACAATTTGCCCACACATTCAAGCAAGACGGCACCTACTACGTCCGCATCAGCGACTATGAACGAAGTGGCAGGGCAGGGAATACTTACCGTTACAAAGTCGGTGAATTCGGTTTGGCGACGAGTACCTTTCCTCTTGGTATGCGCAGGGGCACAACTGCAGATATCGCTATTGCCGGCTTCAATTTGGCGAAGCTTCAAAAAGTAAAAGGTGAATCCACAGTTCGCGGTGAAGATACCGTAACACTGAGACCTGCTTCAAATGACGGGCACGCATTTAACGAAGTGAAGTTGGGGTTGGGGGATGACCCAGAGATTCTTGCTTCGGAAAAGAATATAAGCATTGCCTCATCTCAAAAAGTGGATTCGCCTGCCACCATAAACGGTGTTATTCGCAGCAAAGGTATTGGTGGACACTTCTACCGCTTCACGGCTAAGAAGGGTCAACAATTCGTAATTGACGTTAACGCCAAACGCTTGGGCTCAGAACTCGATTCAGAAATTGAAGTGTTGGATGCTAAGGGAAAGCCAATCGAGATGGCAGTGGTGAGGCCGATTCTTGAAACGAACATGGTGCTTCGTGATCACGATTCAGCATCACCTGGCATCCGCATCCAAAGCTGGACAGGCATGGCTGTTGGCGACTATATGCTGGCGGGCAGGGAATTGTTGCGAATCGAAGCGCTCCCTCGCGGGCCGGATGACGACATGCGCTTTGAAAACTTCGGTGGCCAGCGGGTGACTTTTCTCAATACCAGTTCAGAAGCACACTCCATTGATAAGGCGATTTACAAAGTTCAGATTCATCCGGCAGGCAAGCAATTCACTTCCAATGGATTGCCTTTGACTCGTCTCTACTATAAGAACGACGACGGTGGTCCTGCTTACGGAAAGGATTCCCGCTTAGATTTTACTGCTCCGGCTGATGGCGAATATATGGTCCGCATCAGCGACGTCAGAGGACAAGGTGGGCTCGACTACGGATACCGTTTGGCAATTCGCGAGCCGCGCCCTGATTACCGCTTAACCGTAAATCCGCGCAACCCAAATGTTCCAGCGGGTGGAGTGATTCCATTGACGGTCACCGCCATGCGCATGGATGGTTTCGATGGTCCGATCGATCTTGAAATTGTTGGACTGCCAAAAGGCTTGAAAGCAACGAAGGGCACAGTTGGTGCTGGCCAAGCTACTGCAACGTTATTGTTGAGTGCTGATGCAGACGCGAAATTGGAATCGGCCGCACAACTCACCATTTCAGGCAAAGCACAAGCAGCGGGTAAGCAATTGGTTCGTTTTGCCAATGGGGACGACCTTCTTAAACTGATTTCCATCAGCGAAAGACCTGACGTCATTATGGTGGCGAAAACGCAGGAAGTAACATTGCAACCCGGTGGGACCGCAGAAATCAAAGTAAAGATAACAAGGCAAAATGGATTTGGTGGACGTGTGCCCGTCCAGGTTATGAACCTGCCGCCACGAGTTCGTGTGCTGGATGTGGGACTAAATGGCGTGCTGCTAAACGAGGATGAAACCGAGCGTAGCTTTACGCTGGAAGCCTTGGATTCGGCAGAACCAGTTGAGCAGTTGATTTACCTGGCTGGACAAGTGGAGACCCGTTCCACGCAGCAAAATCTGCACGCCAGTTGGCAGCCCGTTCTGGTGAAAGTGAAGCCGAAGGTCACAGTGTCAGCTTCGCGTTAGTCAATCACTCAACTTGGGCATCTAGGGTGCCTTGTTCAACATTGACTCGTGTTAGAAGAAGTAGCCCCGCTGCAAAGAAGAATATCAGGGACAGCACCGCCAACCGGTATTGTCCGCTTAGCTGCAATGCGATTCCAACAGCCAAGGGTCCTAACCAACTGGTGCCCTTATCCGTTATTTCGTAAATGCTAAAGTACTCAGCCTCAGCACCCTTCGGTATGAGTTGCGCAAAGATAGAGCGGCTTAGAGCTTGGCTGCCTCCCATGACCAATCCTACGCAAGCCGCCAAAATGAAGAATTGGTTTGCTGTTGTTACAGAGACGTACATGTAGATCAGCGTCCCAGTCCAAATAAAGAGGGAAACAATCACCGCACGTTTCGCACTAGTTTTTTCCGCGAGTTTCCCGAAGACAGTGGCACCAAAGAACGCCACAAACTGGACCATTAAGATTGCCAGCGACAATTGCCCCATCGGCATTTTCAGTTCGTCAGCCCCGAATTGACCGGCCAAGGCAATCACAGTTTGAATGGCATCGTTGTACAAAAGATATGCCGCAAGAAAGCGCATTGTTTGCGGGTAGTGACGAACTCTGCTAAGAGTTTCGCGGAACTGCCACCACCCAATCGTAAAAATGCTCTCATTCACTTTGAGGCTTCGTAGGGGTCCCCGATTGCGCAGATGACGCATCGCAGGGATGGCAAATATGCCCCACCAGATTCCAGCAGAAGCTATGCTGGCTCTCACAGCAAAGCCTTCGCTGATTCCAAGGCTAGGTGCCTGAGTGAAGAACACAAGGTTCAGTGCCAGCAGGAATCCACCACCAAGGTACCCAATGGACCATCCACGCGATGAGACAGCGTCCCGGTCCTCAGGCCCTGCGATTTCTGGAAGAAACGAGTTGTATACAACCATTGCGCAACCAAAGGTAAGGTTGGCTAGCAGGAACAAAGCACCACCCAAAAGGTAACTTTGACCTTGAACGAAGAACATTGCCATAGTAGCCAATGCTCCTGTATAAGTGAGGCCGCCGAGCAACTCCTTCTTGCGGTGTCCATAGTCAGCAATGGAGCCGACAAGTGGCATCACCAGAACTTGAGTGATGACCGACAGGGAAACGAGGAAGCTCCAATAAGCACGAGGTTCAATCGACAACCCAAAGGGATGGATGAAGCCATCAATGCCTGCTGCGGACTTTGCAATAGAGGTTAAGTAGGGGCCAAGAAACAATGTTACTACCGTGGCCGAAAAAGCAGAGTTTGCCCAATCATACAGGTACCAGGCCCGGAGTTCCACAGCGGTTGTGCGCATGTACTAAAGTATGTCAATGTCCCTTCGTCGACGCGACTTTTTTATGGGTACCCTAATTTCCGCCTCGCCACTGCTTAAGGCGGCGTCCAGACCCAGGCATGCTATCAATTCCATGGAGCTATTCGATGTGAAGATAAGCGAGCGCGGGAATTGGCTGTTCCTTAGGCTTCGAACAGACAAAGGGCTGACCGGCTTAGGTGAGGCTTCTCACGGCTTGATTGGAGTTGGACTGGCCCCGCGTGATGCTGATGCTCCCACTAAGGCGATGCTCGGCAAGTTCTTTGAGCTAGTGCGTGGGCAATCTCCCTTTGATGTTGAGCGATATCGCACTCGAGGTTGGAAGTTGGCTCGGGACGGTGGGCGGCCTGGTATTACTGCTTTCAGCGCCATCGAGCAAGCCTTGTGGGACTTATCAGGCAAGGCGCTGGATGCTCCAGTCTATGAACTTCTTGGGGGCAAGATGCGCCAGGAACTGGAAGTGTACGGCAACATCAACCGGGCAACCAATGGTGATCGATCTCCCGATGCTTTTGCAAGAAACGCAAAGCTTGTGGTGGCAGATGGATTCCGAGCGCTGAAAGCAGCGCCCTTCGATTCCGTCCGGAAATTGAGCAATCCGCGGGCTGAAGTTTGGAAGGACATTGAAAACGGGATTGACTGTGTGGCGGCGATGCGCAAAGCTGTGGGTCCTAATGTAAAGCTCCTAATCGACTGTCACAGCCATTTTGATCGCGAACTCTCCATCGAGGTGGCCAAGCGGCTGGAGCCTTTAAACCTGTTTTGGTATGAGGAGCCCGTAGATCCGGTTCAGGTGGAAGATACTGAAGCCATCAAGAAGGCTATCAAGCAGCCGCTCTCTGGTGGAGAAGTATTATTTGGCATGGAGGCATTTGCGCCATTGTTGAAGAATCGTGCTTTGGCGGTAATCATGCCAGACGTGAAACATTGCGGCGGAGTTCTGGAAGCAAGGCACATTGCGGCGTTGGCCCAGGTAGAAGGCAATACTGCCGTTTCCCCGCACAATCCAAGCGGCCCTGTTGCTACTGCGGCGAGTGTTCAGATTTGCTCTGGCATTCCGAATTTTTCAATTTTGGAACATGCCTGGAATGAAGTTCCGTGGAGTCACGAATTGGTTGCCCCGGCGGAGGAATTCAAGAACGGTGTCATTGCCGTTCCAACTCGTCCGGGCTTTGGAATTGAGTTAAATGAAAAGCTGATAAAACAGCACAGCGTCTAATAGAAACTGACGTCGTCCACTTCAAACCAGGCTTCTTCTCCTTCGACTCGTCGAATTTCGAAGCTGACCATAGTTGCGTCCAACCCCGTCCAGGTTTGTTTAGATTCTAGTTGTGCGAAGGCAATTCGGACAGGCATCCATCTGGCGGATGCAGTGAACTTCGCTTCAAAGCGGCCCATTCGAGTTGTGATGATTAGCCGGTATTCGCCATCACCGCGTGCCGAAAAAGTAACACCTCGAAATTCCTTCACACTCGCGGGTTCAATGGCCCCGGGCGTCAATGGTAAATCCAGCCGTACAAAGGGGCGCTGGGATTCAGTCATTTTGGAAAGCACTGTCATTGCATGATTGCCTGGGGCTCTCAGTGTTCTTTCAAACATCATCAATGCGTGGTCATGTCCAGGATCGGTAGAATTCACGCGAAGCGTCCCGATGCTGGTGCGTCCGTCCGTTCGTTCAAAATCGTCGATTTTCTTTTGAACAGGTTTTGATGGAAGAGGGGTGACTTTTTCATCCGCAATGTCCATAGCCAGTTTTTGGCGATCGACTTCCTGACCACCCTTGAAGACGCGAGTGACGGAATCGAAGTTTTCTGGATTCTCAAAAGGGTCTCTGTCGAAAACCACCAGATCAGCAAGCTTGCCTGATTCAATTGTCCCTCTTTCCCTGGCAACGTTCAGCAGTTTTGCAGCGATCAACGTTGAGCCTTGAAGAGCGCTCATAGCAGGCACACCAGCCGCAACCAGAAGCTTCAACTCACGTAATGTTGCCCAGCCATGATAGGTTCCGGTAACGCCGGCGTCGGTACCGACGCCGATGGGCACACCAGCTTGAAATAGAGTTGCAACATTTGCCTGCATGATCTTCCATCGTGCAGCTCTCGTCGCCGCGATGGCAGGCCGCTTCATTGCTCGCAGCAAGTCTTTGGATGGGCCTTCCAATACGGCTTCCAAGCCAGGTGTCCAATCAAGTTGCCGCCGAGGCTCGTATACGGCCAGAGTCGGCGTGTAGACGGTACCGCTGGCCTTGATCAATTGGATGAATTCTTCGTCAACGGGTTTGTCTCCAATGCCATGCACCAACCCGTCAACGCCAGCGCGAACTGCAATCTTGGCTTTATCAAGGGTCACCGTATGGGTTAGCACTTTCATCCCCAACTTGTGGGCTTCTTCACAAATGGCCTTCAACGTTTCCTCTTCCATACTGGTCATATCCGCTGCCGCACCGTATCGCCAACCGTCCGTGAAAACTTTGATTACGTCAGGCTTTGCAACGGCCAGCTTTTTCACTGCGGCCCTTGCTTGACGAGGTGTTAATACTTCAAGGGAAAAGAAATCACCACGACCCCCTTCAGCACCATGGCCGCCAGGTGTGGTGATACGTGATGCCAATGTAAGGCGAGGGCCTTCCACTACCCCTGTGGACGTAAGGCGGCGCATGGGTTCGAACATTTCAAAATACGAACCAAAATCGACGACACTTGTCACGCCGCTGTAAAGATAAGCCTTGATCTGTTTTCCCCAATCAGGCCTTCCGCCAGATACTGAAGAATAGGGAAGATGAGTATGCAGATCGAACAGACCGGGGGCAACAACGCGTCCCTCCAGGTTGAGGATTCTGACCCCATTCGGCACCAGTACATCAGGGCCAATTGTGGAAATCCGTCCGTTCTGAATGACTATGGTTTCACCCTTCCGAACGGTCCCATTCCCGTCTGCAATCGTGGCGTTTGTTAGGGCGATGGATTGCCCAAACGAAGCTCCCATTGCGACCAGCGAATACAGAAAAAGGGGGCCGATAGATTCTCGAAGAGTGACGCATTTCATAATGTGGGGATGAAAGCGTATTGTATCATTTGAAGTAATGCAATCCATTCGAGCTGCAGTAGTACAAGCTGCACCTGTGATGTTTGACAAGCAAGGCACCCTTCACAAAATCTCTCGATTACTGGGCCAGGCTTCCGACAAGGGAGCGCAGTTATGCGTTTTTCCTGAAGCATTCGTTACTGCCTATCCAAAGGGTCTTGATTTTGGCGCACGCGTTGGCCGGAGGACTGCTGAAGGTAGAGCATGGTATCGCCGTTATTGGGATTCTTCAATCGACGTTCCGGGTCCCGAAACAGAAGCGATGGGAGAAATGGCGGCTCGTCAGCGAATGCACTTGGTGATAGGTGTTATTGAGCGTGACGGTGGTACGCTTTATTGCACTGCGCTGTTCTTTGACGACACGGGTCATTTGCTTGCCAAGCACCGCAAAGTAATGCCTACGGCTATGGAACGCCTTATCTGGGGCTTTGGGGATGGGTCCACTCTTCAGGTGGTGAATACCGAGATTGGCAAAATCGGTGCGGCCATATGTTGGGAAAACTACATGCCACTTTTGCGCACCAGTCTTTATGCGCAAGGTGTGGAAATTTATTGTGCACCCACGGTGGACGACCGGTTGATTTGGGAACATACTATGCGCCATATAGCCGTTGAGGGACGCTGCTTTGTTCTTTCAGCAGTGCAGTATCTTGATGAAGGGGATCTACCGGCTGATTACGGTGTTCCCATTTCTGAGGCAAAAATCCGAGGCGGCAGTTTGATTGTGGATCCATTTGGAACGGTGCTGGCGGGGCCAGTTTATGATCAGGAATGTATCCTTACCGCGGACCTGAATCCAAACGCTATCCTGGAAGGGAAATACGACCTTGATGTAACTGGCCACTATTCGCGTCCGGACATTTTCCGTTTGGACGTAAACACGGCGGCCAGGCCTGCTGTCCGCTTTGAGGAGACCGAATAGTTTGACTGTCCTTTCCCCCGAACAACTTCGCGTGCTGGGCACGCTGCTGGAAAAAGAGATGTCGACTCCGGATTATTATCCAATGTCGCTGAACTCGCTTGTCGCCGCATGCAACCAGAAGAACAATCGTGAACCGGTCACAAGTTTTGATGAGCCAACAGTGCTGGATACTCTAGAACAGTTGCGGCACAAGGGATTGTCACTTGAGATCAGCGGAAGCGGCAGGGTTAAGAAGTATGCTCATCGCATCAGCGATACCTTGAATCTTAGTAATCGTGAGTTGGCGGTGCTTTCGGTCATGATGCTCCGAGGTCCGCAAACAGTGAATGAACTACGGGATCGTACAGAGCGGCTCCATCGCTTTGATGACAATGAAGCGGTAGAAGGTACCCTTCGAAAGTTGATTGAACGGCAGCCCGAAGCATTGGCAATTTTCATTCCTAAACAGACAGGTTGGCGTGAGCCTCGTTACATGCATCTTCTGGGTGGGCCGATTGATGTGAACGCGGTTGAAGAACTGGTTCCACGGAAAGTGTCCTCCCCGGACATTGAACGGATTCAGAACCTGGAAACGCTTGTGACAGATTTGCGCAATCGCCTGGAAAAGGTGGAGGAAGTGATTCGTCAGTTGACTTAATTCGCCCTAGAGCTACAAGCCGGGTTACTCTAGTGAAATGGATCTTGGGCTGAGAACATTTTTCTTAATAGGGTTTGCCGGCAGTGCCATTTACGGGCAGGGTGTTGCCAAGGTAAAAGAGCTTTATACAAAGTATGAATACCGTGTTCCTATGCGCGATGGGAAACGGCTTTTTGCTTCGGTCTATGTTCCAAAGGACGACAGTGAACTTAGTCCCATCCTATTAAATCGCACTCCTTACAGTGTGGCGCCATATGGCGCAGATAAGTATAAGAATGACGTTGGGCCAAGCGAAGAGATCGGCAAGCTCGGTAAGTACATAATCGTTTACCAGGACGTTCGGGGAAAGAACATGTCTGAGGGCGAGTTCATCAACATGACTCCGCACAAACCGAACAAGAAGGGTCCTGCGGATTTTGATGAGAGCTCAGATGCTTACGACACCATTGAATGGTTAACCAAGAACATTCCTAACAACAACGGCCGCGTAGGAACCTGGGGCATCTCCTATCCCGGTTTCTACACAGCGGCGGGAATGATTGATGCGCATCCTGCGCACAAAGCAGCGTCGCCACAGGCTCCCATTACCGACTGGTTCACCGGTGACGACTTCCACCGCAATGGAGCGCTTTATCTTCCTCATGCTTTCAATTTCTTAATTGGATTTGGAAAGCCACGACCAGAACCTATTGTGCCCAAGAGGGGTGAAGCCTTTGACCATGGCACTCCTGATGGCTACAAGTTTTTCCTGAATATGGGGCCTCTTTACAACGCAAACGAAAAATACTACAAGAACGAAGTGTCGTTCTGGAACGACATGATGAGCCACGGGACTTATGACGAATTCTGGCAATCTCGTAACCTTCGGCCCCACCTGAAAGCAATCAAGCCTGCAGTGATGACTGTGGGTGGGTGGTTCGATGCGGAGAATCTGTATGGTGCTTTGAATGTCTATCGCAACGTGGAACGCAGCAGTCCGGGTGCACAGAATATTCTTGTGATGGGTCCATGGCGGCACGGCGGTTGGAGCCGTGATACGGGTGAAAAACTGGGCGACGTTTCTTTTAACGCCAAAACTGGCGAGTTTTATAGAAAGAACATTGAGTTGCCATTCTTTGAGTTCCACCTGCGGGGCAAAGGAGAGAATAGACTTCCGGAGGCGTTTGTCTTTGAAACGGGAACCAACGTTTGGAAGAAATATGATACTTGGCCACCGAAGAGTTCTAGGCAGGCATCCCTTTACCTTTTGGCAGGCGGGAAGCTATCGTTCACTGCTTCCAAGGAAACGACTGAAGTATTTGACGAGTACATTTCTGATCCAGCAAAACCTGTGCCGTTCATCAATAGCGTCGCAGTTGGTATGACGGTGGAGCACATGCTCGACGACCAACGATTTGCTTCTTCCAGGCCTGATGTTCTTGTATACCAGACTGATGCGCTTGAAGAAGACGTTACGATGGCTGGTCCCCTGCGACCTGAATTATTTGTTTCCACCACGGGAACCGATTCGGACTGGATCGTGAAACTGATTGACGTGTATCCAGACGATTTCGAAACAGTTGAAGTAGACGGCCGAGGGCGCAACGCTCCAAAGAAAACACCTATGAATGGTTTTCAGCAATTGGTTCGTGGTGAAGTGTTCCGCGGGAAGTTCCGCAACAGTTTTTCCAATCCAGAGCCTTTTGTTTCCGGCAAGGCGACTTCAGTAGCCTACGATATGAACGACATTAACCACACTTTTCGGAGAGGCCACCGAATCATGGTGCAGATTCAAAGTAGCTGGTTTCCTTTGGTAGATCGTAATCCGCAAAAGTTCATGGACATCAATTCGGCCAGGGAGGCTGATTTTGTGAAAGCCACCCAAAGGATCTACAGGGGCGGCGGCAAGGCTACTCAAATAAAAGTTACGCTGAAGTGAGGCCCAGCTTCGCTTCCAGTTCGGCCCAGCGGGCAAATAGCTGGTCCACGTCCGCCTGTGCAGCTTCCATCTGGGCATAACAATTACGAATGGATTCTGGATTCGACACTGTCTCGGGTGCTTGAAGTGCTTCCGTCGCGGTGGCTAATCGTTTCTCCGCTTCATGAATCCGCTGCTCAATTGCATCCCATTCCTTCTGATCTTTGAAGGAGAGTTTCTTTCTTGGCTGCGGCGCCGGTGGTGGTGTTTCCACTATAGGCTTTTGCCGAGCCTTGGTTTGTTTTCTGCCACCTAAGGTTTGTTCGAATTGTGAGTACTCGGCGTACATTGTGGCACCGCCATCACCGTCGAGGCCAAGCACCTGGGTTGAAATACGATCAAGCAAATACCGATCGTGAGTCACTAGGACAATCGCCCCAGGAAAGTCGCTCAAATTTTCCTCGAGCACTTCGAGTGTCGGTATGTCCAGGTCGTTGGTAGGTTCGTCAAGGAACAGAATATCGGCAGGTTGCAGCATTAGCCTAGCGACTAATACTCTCGCCCTTTCCCCGCCGGATAAACGCGAGACTGGTTGCACCAACTGTTCCACTGGGAAAAGAAATCGGCGAGCCCATGCGTTCACATGAATTGGCCGTTCGCGAAAAACGACGGAATCGCCCTCTGGTGCCAGTGCTTCCTTCAACGTGATTGACTCATCTTCCAACTCACGATTTTGGTCGAAAGAGACGATCTTCAGCGAATCGGCGCGTTCTACAGTTCCAACGTCGGGAAGAAGATCGCCTCGCAGAATTTTGAGAAGTGTAGTCTTTCCACTCCCATTTGCCCCACTTAACCCTAGGCGCATTCCTGGCGTTAAAGAAAAGTTCACGCCGCCAAATAGAAGTCGGCCATCGAAGGATTTTCCAACGTTGCCGGCAACTATTAGTTTCTTGGTTTTTCGTTCTGAACCAGTAAAATCAATGCCAGTGGTGGAAGTTCGGGCACGCGATTGCATTTCCCCCAACTGCGAGATCAGTTCATTCGCACTATCGATGCGTGCTTTGGACTTTGTAGTTCTGGCTTTGGGGCCGCGGCGAAGCCATTCCACTTCGCGGCGAACAACGTTGGCTAGCGAATCTTCGCG
>JAYUSZ010000474.1:0-6547 GCA_043755435.1 Bryobacterales bacterium
TAAGCGAGTCAACGCCTGAAAAGTTCAAGCCATCGCGCAAAAGCTTCGAATGCAAAATAGAAAAGTGACACATCCACGGACAAACTCTGTCAGTGAACTTAGACAATCACAACCACATTCAACTGGTCAAATAATCACAGGGAGACAAATCGCTGTTGCAGCGTCCTTCTCAAACGAAGGTCTAAGCAAACCTCAAGGTGAACAAAGGCCCTCGGGTCGATTCGAGTTTCATTTCTATCCGAAATCCGGTCGAAGACATGGAAAACCTGGATCGCTTTCAAGGTTGGCTACCGGGAAGCGAGTTGGTAACATCAGCAAGGCTGCCGTTTTGGGTTGTCTGTAAGCGGCAGTCTGAAAGGAGATATGTCTTTGATCGGCAATCTCCACAACTCGCGATGGAGAACTGTACTTAAATCGCCTGAACCGGAGTCACACGAACCTCAACTTCAACCGTCTGCTTCCCGCCACCCAGTGAAATTCCCTTCACCGGAGCCACGTCGCCATAATCGCGTCCCCACGCCAAGGTGATGTGACCATCGGTTGGAATCACATCATTCGTCGGATCCAGATCCAACCACCCATAACCCGGAATGAACGCCGAAACCCACGCATGCGATGCCTCCGCTCCTTGCACATCTGCTCCACTACGCAAATATCCGCTAACGTATCGAGCCGATAAATGGAGCGATCGTAAAGCTCCAATCATGATGTGTGCGAAATCCTGGCAAACGCCGCGGCGCTGCTCCAGAACTTCGTGCAACGGCATTTCAATGGAGGTTGATTTCGGTTTGTACAAAAATTCCTTGTGCACCCGATGCGACAATTCCTGCACCGCTTCAGCCAGTGGCCGGCCTACTGAAAAACTGGGCCGCGCATAGTCTGCTAACTCCGGTGAGGACGCAACAAACGGAGAATCGAAAACAAACTCATATGCAGTTAGCGAAGCATCATCGGCATGCACCGCCAAGTCAATCTGCGCTTGCTCCCAACTGATTTCAGGAAAAATCGTTTCTCGCCGCGGTTCCACTTCCACAATGCTTGTGGCCGTGGCGCTGAAGTGATCGTGAGTACGAAACACTGAGAACGTGGCTACATGATTTCCAAAATAGTCCTTACGTTGTGCCATCACGGCCGGTTCCGGATGCACTTCCAATTTGGTTTCCAACACCCGCTGCCGTGGAAAAGTGCGCGGGGTCAACCGGGCTTCACTCAAGCATTGCGTCACCGGCTCTTCGTACTTGTAATTTGTGATGTGGGTGGCTTGGTAGAGCATGGCTAGAATGAAAGTTTAAATCGCGTAATCGGCACATGGCTAAAGTGGTGCGCCGTTAGCAGTGCCGAAAGATCGTACAGGCTTCCTTTGAGCGTGCGTAGCAATTCTTCAAGCGCTGCCAGATTCCCTTCCGAGTCCCTGGCCGCCATATCGTCCAGCGGTACATGTTGAATCAACTTTAGAATTTTCTCAGCAAGCAGAAGTGGCAAATGCTCATCGTCTTGTACCTCAGCACTATTCTGTTGTTGTAAATTCGCAGGCATGCTTCGCAAATGCTGCACCAAAGTCGCAACTTGAAAACCGACCGAGCGGGGATTCGATTCATCGCACAACAACAACTGCAGAATAAATTCCACTTTCACGTCTGTAAAATATCGCGTGCGGTAAGTAATGGAACTGTCGGCAATGATCAGCAATGTATCCATCGAAGGCTCAATGTCGAAAGGCGCATCTACCAAAGACGCAAGCAGCAAATCGGCAGTTTGCAATGCCCGTTCCAAGCGTCGGCCAATGTCTAGAAAGTGCCACCCATTGCAGCGCGTTGTATTCTCCATCACCAGCCCGGAAAAGGCTGACAACGTAACAATCACGCGGTCCAGCAGATTCATTTCAGCCACTAGACGCAGTTCATGGTGCACTGGTGCTGAAACAGAAAACTCCGCTTCCAACTGCTGTAAGACTCGCCACGTATCTTGCGATAGCCATTCCTTCACCGGCCACGCCGCACGGCGCAGATTATTCAGGTTCCAACCAATACTGGATGTCCGCGAAGGATCGTACACCATGCCCGAAAGTAAACGCCCAACATGCCAGCGTTGTTGCGTAATTGAAGTTTTGGCGATTTCCTCTGGAAGAAAATTCAAACCCGATAACAATTGAACCGCGCTTTGAATCGATGCTGTATGGCCGAAATCTTCTTCACTCGAAAGCCCCGGCAACAGCGCACGCACCATGCGTACACCAGCTTCTACTCGCTCGCCGTAACGGCCCAGCCAGAACAAATTATCAGCCACGCGGCTGGGTAAATCAGCAGCTCCTCGAGGCTCATTTGTTCGAGTATAAACGTGGGCCACAGAACCGTGCGATTCCTCACTATCGCCCAACACCCAAGTGTCCTTGCTGCCACCACCTAGCTGCATAGTAACCACAGGGGAGTTACTTTCAGTAGATACTCTCGTCAAACCTCCGGGCATCACCCTGTAAGCATCGCCATCCCTAACTGCAAATACTCTTAAGACCAAATGGCGCGGTGCCAATCCTGTGTCGGTCCGCACCGGAGCCGTCGAAAGCGCCACCTGCTCCTGCGCCACAAACTGCTCCGGGTCCGCCTCAATCCGGCGAATCAGATCCAGCTTGGCAGCACTGTCCAAATAGGCAGGAAATTCCGGAGTGTGGCCTCTGCGTGGAAACGCTGGCTTAATCACCAGACCATCCAAATTTTCCATAACGAAACGCCTGGCCGCTTCCTCTCCGCACCACCATGTTGCGACAGACGGCAACTTCAAATCCTCGCCCATCCACTGCTTGCAAAGGCCTGGCAGAAACGCCATGTATCCGGGCGATTCCATCAGTCCGCTGCCTAGTGCATTCGATACTGCAACGTTACCCGAACGTACGGCCTGGGTGAACCCCGGAATCCCAAGCAATGAATCACTGCGTAATTCCAATGGATCACAAAAACTATCGTCCATGCGGCGAATCACCATATCCACTGGGTCAAGTCCGGAAAGCGTTTTCAAAAACACGCGGTTATCTCGTACCGTTAAATCCGCGCCCTCAACCAGCGGAACACCCCACTGACGGGCCAAATAAGATTGCTCAAAATATGTTTCGTTGTTCGGCCCCGGCGTTAGTAGTACAACCCGGGGATTGTCGCGATTCGGTGCCAGGCTCAGCAGTGTTTCGCGATACCGGTCAATAAAGTGGTTCAGCGGACGCACATGGCATTGGCTGAAAGCGGAAGGCAATGTGCGCGCACTCACCAAGCGGTTCTCTAGCGCGTAACCCATTCCCGATGGCGCTTGCGTCCGGTCGGAAAGTACCCACCAACGGCCATTTGGTGAGCGCGCCAAATCCACCGCGTAGGAATGAAGAAACACCCCGTTGTTGGGACGAATGCCATGGCAAGTGCGTAGAAAATTCGGATTCCCAAACAACAGCGCCGCCGGTAATTGCCGTTGATGAATCAGTCGCTGCGCACCATATAGATCACCCAGCATGTGATTCAATAGGACTGCACGTTGCGAAATGGCTTTTTCCAAACCAGCCCATTCCTGTTCGTCTAGCACCAACGGAATCGGATCGAGAGACCATGGACGTTCCTTCCCTTGCGGATCGCCATAAACGTTGTATGTGATGCCATTGGTTTGGATCAAATGCTGGCCAGTTTGCCAGCGGCGCGTCAACTGCGCAAATCCCATGCGGCCAATGGAGGCGTAGAGTTTCCGCCAATGATGACGCGGCATTCCCGATGGCCGGATTGCCTCGTCCCAGTGGGCAGCGATTGGCTTATATTGCCATTGCACTTTCTCCGTTCTTGCCCCCACTTTGGTTTCTTTCATGGAAATCCAATTCAGCTTCAAAGACCAGTATTTCTTCGCAAATCAAGGGTGGCCGGAAATTCCGGATTGTCTTCAACCGGAGGAACTACCATTGGCCCAGGCGTGTGTCCGTGCTCAAAAAAGCGAGCCCTGCGTCGTGCTTCCGCCTCATTTGAGTTTACCGCGAAAGTGTCATAATGCCGCCCACCAGGATGTGCAACATGATACGTGCAGCCTCCCAGCGAGCGTTCAGCGGACAAGTCCACAAGATCGAAAATTAATGGCGTGTGCACTGGAATTGTCGGATGCAAACAATGTGGCGGTTGCCATGCCCGATACCGGACTCCGCAAACAAACTCCCCATGCGTGCCCGTCGGTTGAAGTGGAAGCCGGCGTCCATTACAAGTAACCGTCAACCGTTCCGCAGTTAAGCCACGAACATGAACTTGCAGACGCTCCACCGACGAATCCACGTACCGCGCCGTACCCCCTGCGCCTTGCTCTTCGCCCAATACATACCAAGGCTCAATCGCCTGCCGTAATTCAATTTCAACACCGTAATAACAGACCCGCCCATAAACTGGAAAACGGAATTCCAGGTGTGGCGCGAACCAATCGCGGGAAACTGCATAGCCTGCCTGGTTCATTTCTTCAATCACATTGCCAAGATCGTTTTCCACGTAGTAAGGCAGCATGAAACGATCGTGCAATCGCGTGCCCCAGTGAATGGGTTTACCCTCGAATGGTTTGCGCCAAAACCAAGCTATCATCGCCCGCACCAGAACTTGCTGCGCTAAGCTCATCCGCGCATGGGGCGGCATCTCAAACGCACGAAGTTCAAGCAAACCCAATCGGCCAGTGGAGCTATCTGGGGAAAACAATTTGTCGATGCAAAATTCAGCACGGTGCGTATTGCCTGTTACATCCACCAGTAAGTTGCGGAATATGCGATCCACCAACCAAGGCGGACTTGTTTCCTCTTTACTATTCAATAAGGAAAATGCGATTTCCAATTCGTAAATAGCATCGGCACGCGTCTCATCAATGCGCGGTGCTTGGCTGGTTGGCCCGATAAACACGCCGGAAAACAGATAAGACAGTGCCGGATGATTCAGCCAGTAACCCACCAAACTCTTGATCAAATCAGGACGGCGCAAGAAAGGGCTATCAGGCGGCGTGGATCCACCCAGCACCAAATGATTGCCTCCACCAGTGCCAGTGTGGCGGCCGTCCAACATGAATTTTTCAGTTCCCAAACGGCACTGGCGGGCCTGTTCATAAAGTGTGATTGTGTTGTGAACCAACTCCCGCCAATTGTGAGATGGGTGAATGTTCACCTCAATCACGCCAGGGTCCGGTGTGATCTTTATCATCTGCAATCGTGAATCGAACGGCGGAGTGTAGCCTTCCAGAATCACCGGCATTTGAAGTTTGGCCGCCGTCTCTTCAATGGCGCCAATCAGGTCCACATAATCTTCAGCGGATCGAACAGGAGGCAGAAATAAACAGAGCCGGCCCTCACGCGGTTCCACCGTTAACGCCGTTCTGACCAACGAATCAAGCTCATCAGCCTCACCCGGAACAGGCTGCAGGTTTTGACGTTGGCGGGCATTCACCGGGTTGGCTTTCAGTTCAAGCTCACCCTGCCAGGCCAAAAGCGAACGAGGAACCGGAGGAGTTACCGGGAGTGGCGGTGCCGGGCTCATCGGGTCAATGGTCCACACGCGCTGAATTTTCTCCGCCGGTTCAGCTTTCAAACTTTGCAGAGGCAACCGCAAACCCACTGGAGAATCACCCGGAAGCAGAAACAAATGACGCGCCCGCAGCATCCACAAAGCCGTTTGCCACTCGGGGCCATCTTTGCCAACACCGCGCTGCAGGGGCAGTACAAACCCGGTTGGATTTCCTAATCCATGTGAAAACACTCGCCGTAACCTTTCGCGTTCTTCCAAATCATCCAGCTTGTTATTTTCCGGGTCCACATTCACAGGTAGCTGACTTTCCTTATGAATGTAAACCAGTGGATCTTCGTAAGCTGCTATTACATTTTCCGGTCCAACAGCTAACCGCAGTGCCAATGCTTCGGCGAAACGCTGGGCCTCTTTTTCACCATAGCCATAATCGCGGTTTGGATCAGCGCACCACTGGGAATCCTGCCAAAGCGGAACCCCGTCCGTCCGCCAATAACAAGCAAAAGCCCAACGGGGCAGCGATTCACCCGGGTACCATTTGCCCTGCCCGAAGTGCAGTAGGCCGCCTGGTGCAAAGTTTTCCCGAATGCGATTCAGCAGTTGGCCAGCAATGCGAAGCTTCGATTCACCCAGTGCCGCAGTATTCCATTCTTCGCCGTCCATGTCGTCAATGGAAACAAACGTTGGTTCGCCGCCCATGGTCAGACGGACGTCCCCGGCAGTGAGTTCCGTGTCGATGCTATCTCCCAACTTGTCGATAGCTCCCCACTGCGATTCGGTATAGGGTTTAGTAACTCGCGGATCTTCGTGAATCCGAGTTACTTTCATTTCATGGTGAAACTCAACCTGGCATGGACTTACTAAGCCTGATACCGGTGCCGCAGATTGTGGATGCGGCGTGGCCGCCATTGGAATGTGGCCTTCACCCGCAAATAATCCCGAAGTAGGATCCAGCCCAACCCAACCAGCCCCAGGCAGGTACACTTCGGTCCAAGCGTGTAGATCGGTGAAATCCGCCTGTGGTCCTTCAGGGCCTTCCAGCG
>JAYUSZ010000475.1:0-17175 GCA_043755435.1 Bryobacterales bacterium
CCCTCGGTCCTCTCAACGAGGAAACCGTAACGCAATTGAATCAAGTTTGGGAACGCTTACGCGGCGTCGCGCCGAAGTACAACCGCTAAGGCTAGCTATACGGGCATGCTTGATGGATTTGCGCTCTTCACCAGCCGCTGCAGTGTTTTTGAACGCGCCCAACCCGCCTGGATAGGAAGGATAATGGAACGATCCTGAACCAGTTGGAGCCAGCTCCAAATGACTCTGCCATTCCCCTTTCATCCCAGGATTATGGGACCGGCATTCGGGAAGCTGCAACCCCTGTTGTCATTGATCGTATTTTTCGTCACGAAACTTACCCTTGAAGGAAGTTGGATCTTCCTGTTGGTACGAAGGGAGTGCGGGTACTGATAAACGCTACACTGTGCGACAAGGCGGGAACCATCTCCAGGTAGGCCCGCTGGCAGAAATGTCCCGCCATGTCGGACTTCACATGATCCAGTCAATCCACTGGTGGGGACATCACTTGGAAGCTGACCCGTAACGACGAACTTCGACATCGCTTCCTTGTGTTCGCTCAAGGGCGGAAAACAGCTTCGGGTCTTGTCGAATGGTTTTGTCGAAGAACGCCCGAGTCCACGCGGTGATGGCCTTCAGGATTTCAGTATTGGGCGTTGCCGCGCGAACATCGTCTGGCCAAGAATTGATTCCTGGGCCATCCGGCCGTCCAAGTTGGCGAATATCGGGAAAGCTGTTGTGGGATACTCCCGGAGTCCTAATCGTGACGTGGTAGCTTCCGCCCCCAACAGTCTCATACAACTTCTCCCTGGCTTCCGCCTGGCGCGCTGATTTACGCGCAACATACTGTTCACGTGTAGTGCCCATCTTGCGGAAGACCTCGTCCGGCGGATCAAGATCCAGATGGTCCAGCGTCATGTAAGGTTGACGCATGCTATTGTTGCTCCCGTCGAGCCAGAACGGCTGCCAACCCATGTTGCCATCTTGGTTCAGACAGGCCTTGATCCGGGCATCGAGCTGGCATGCTCGTGCCGAGCTTCGTCCGCCTGCGGAATGGCCGAATACGCCCAGGCGAGTCAAATCCAGCCTTGCATGGAAGGTCGATTCTGCATTGGCGTTTAGGTGTTGCAACTGATCGACAACGAATCGGATATCCGCCGCACGCATGTCAGTGCGCTTCTTTTCGATGCTCTCAGCGCTGCCAGTCTGAGGCGCGGCGGGCCGCGACATTATCAGGCGGCCGTCTGGGAGTACAACGCCCGGCAAATCAGACATGTGGTTAATGCCGGCCACCACATAGCCCTGACTCGCGAGATCCTCCATCTGAGCGGTATATGCTGCAACCGGAGCACCTCCTCCTGAAGAAAACACGAGGATGGGCAGTCTCTTTCCGCGAGCCACTGGAGCTTCATCAAAGGCATGGGTTCGCAATTCGTTGGAGGCGATCGAACGCCAACTCGGACCGAACAAGTTGGCCAGAGCAGCGGCGGCGGGGCTCGATGCCAGAGCCTCCGCACCGGGCAAGTACTGGGCGCGTTTGCGGCCTGGTCCAGCGGCCGGATACCAGATTTGAACCAAAACTTCGCGCCGGTCATCGGTGGATTGAGCCCCATTTCCCGGGTGCTTTGTCTCGAACCAATGAAACGAAGACTTTCCTATCGGGTGCTTGCCAGAAGGGGTCGGCAGCGTCGCAGTTTGTGCCCAGACCTGACCTTCGCCAAGCGAAAGGCAGGCCACTAGCGGCGCCATGAAGACCATCGATTTCAGGTTCGATAGCATGCCGGAATGATATCTCGGGACGGCGTCAGTTGGCAACGCATGCAGCATAGAGAACGATCAACGGCGATGTCGTTACCGATCCGCTCGGCCGCTTAAGACCGGTACATTTACGTGACCCAATTCGTATTGTATCCACGGAGGTGATATACTTTGGCCGAACTAATAGGCAAGGCATGGAACCCTTAAAGAACACCGATTCTGAAATCGACCAACTCACTGGCATGGTTGGACGTGCAGCTTTCAGGCGTCGCGTTTCTGAGTCGCTTCAAGACGCAGCGGCTCCGTCGCTGCTTGCAATAGACCTGGATCGTTTCAAAAACGTGAACAACAGCGTGGGCCACGAAACTGGAGATCAGGTCCTACAGCGTGTAGCCAAAAGAATTCGGGGCGCGATTGGCGCAGAAGGGTTTGCAGGGCGAACAAGCGGTGACGAGTTCGCGGTCTTGCTTCCTTGTGAAAGAGATCCACATTCGACAGCAGATCGTCTCCTGGACATTATCTCAAGGCCATACGCGGTGAATGGACACATAGTTACGATCAGCGCAAGCGTCGGAATTGCGAAGGCGCCGCAAGACGGAAGCACTCCCGAAGCGCTAATGCAGTCGGCAACACTGGCATTGCATCAGGCTGAAAAAGACGGACGCAACCGGTATAAGAATTTCGAGATGTCGATGCTGGACAAAGCTAACCTACAGTTCGCCCTCGAAAAAGATCTGCGAGCGGCGATCGCATTGCAGCAAGTTGAACTTCGATCAGCCATGGCGTTGGAACAATTTGCCATGTACTACCAGCCGAAGTTGAAGTTGGCCACCGAACGCATTATTGGATTCGAAGCCCTCATACGATGGCAACACCCGAAGCGCGGCATGGTCGGGCCCGATAGTTTCGTCCCGATTGCTGAAGAGATAGGCCTAATTGGACAGATGGGAACTTGGTCTCTTCGAACCGCCTGTAAGTCGGCGGCGGGATGGCCACAAGTCGGCGTGGAGATGCCAGTAAGCGTAAATGTATCGCCGCATCAGGTGCGAGAGGGGCGCGGGTTTCTAACGTCGGTGATTGAGGCTCTTTCGGAGTCCGGATTGCCTCCGAGCCGACTCGTGCTTGAAATTACAGAGTCGGCTGTTTTAGGCGCTGCTGCCTCAACCCTAGATGGAATTCGGAATCTAGGTGTCCGCCTCTGCATCGACGACTTCGGAACTGGATATTCTTCGTTGAACCATCTCTCGCAATTCAAGTTCGATGAAATCAAGATTGATCGTAGTTTTTTGCGTGAACTAGGTCGTCATAATCCCGCTACCGGGGCTTCCGCTTCCGCAGCTAATCCCAATTCTGCAAGGGCAGCGTGGATGATAAGAGCAATTGCCGGTCTCGGTAGCGGGCTTGGTCTTATGACAGTGGCGGAAGGTGTGGAAACACACGAGCAGGCCAATATTGTGAGGATGGCGGGTGTTGAGGTTGTCCAAGGGTGGCTGTACGGTAAGGCAGTCCCTGAGACGATGGTTGCCGAATTGATTGAGAACTTCGGGGCTCGACCAATGAATAAAGGAGCTTCCGCTTGAATATCGAAGCCATTTACAGTCTCGCCTATGTGAGTAGAAGCGAGATCCAAAAAACAGATGAAGACCTGGAGTCCGAGATCGGGAAGATTCTAGAGTCGGCCAGACTCAACAACCGCCTTGCTTGTATTACGGGTGCGTTGCTCTTCTCGGATGGTTGGTTCGCTCAAATTCTAGAAGGTCGGCAGGAGGCGATAGAAAATGTGTTCGAAACCATTCAGGGTGATCCTCGCCATTCAAACGTCACTGTTCTGCACTTTCACCCCGTGCCTGAACGAAGTTTCCCGGCATGGTCGATGGCGTATGCCGGCTTGGACAGCGCCTGGCGGGAGCGAGTCCCGGCGCTCCGATCAATGCCTTCCCCGGAAGAAATTGCCGTCCAACCGTCAGGGCATGCCTTCATTGGCGTCTTGCGTGATTACATCAAACGCCAAGAGTTTGGACTGCTGGAAAATCAGGTCCATCTCTAGAAAATAAGTAGGAATAGATGCAGTCTAACGTGTTGCACAAACGACCCATTTCGGGATTACAAGTTAAGTAGTCACGAAATTGTGGCCGGAACTTTTGCTTTGGCGAGCCGGAAACTCTGCTAACTAGATGGTTATTCCTTTTCCTGAACCCACTGCAGATCGAACCGCGCATGTTTAATAGACTTGCGCTCTTCCCCCGCCGCTGCGGTATTGTTGAACACGCTATAGGTCACGTGGACATCAGCAACACGCCCGGCAGAAGAATGGCACGGCGCGCGGGGCCGTACCATTCTCCGCTAGACTGTGCGACTACGGTCGCCCGCCCGCCGGTTTTCCGCTCCCGCCGGGCGCATTGCGCTCGAACGCAGCCAGCTTCTCCTTCTGTTCTGGCGTGAGCAGTGCGTAGAACTTGGCGCGTACTTTCGCCTGACCCGCAACTTGCTGGGCATGCAGTGCGCCAATGGCTGCGGCGATCTGTTCCATCTGCTGATCGCTTTGGTTCGCCTTCACCGCCGCTTGTAGCTCTTCCTGCTTGCTCTGCATCTGCCCGCGCATCGCCTCTTGCGCGCTTTTCATCGGCGCGAAGATCACCTTCACCTGTTCTTTCTGGCTGTCAGTAAGTCCGAGGTAGCCGGCCAGGAACTCGTGCCGTTGCGACGCGTCGGCCGCGCCCGCTGGCGGTCCGCCTCCGCCAGGCCGCTGTGCGGCTACCGGCAAAGAGCAGAGGGCGGCGAGAGTCAGAACGGCCGCGCGTTTCGAAATTCTAGTCAACATAGTGGTTTGTCTCCAGTTTGTGAATTGGCATCCGTTGTTCGGGTGCCTATCTGTTAGTACGCCGCACGCAAGCCGGAGGTTTATTGCGAAGTGTGAAGCCGCATCACGACCCGCAGACCAGGGCTTGTGTTCTCTGCGCGTATCGTTCCCTGGTGGAGGAGTACGGCTCGCTGTGCGAGCGACAAACCGAGTCCAGTGCCACCGGCTTCCCGTTCGCGGGCGGTCTCCACGCGATAGAAGGGCACGAAGATTTTCTCAAGTGCCTCGGCGGGCACACCAGGGCCGTGATCACGGACAATTACCTCGGCCTCGGTGTTCACCAGCCGAAGCGAAACATCGACCGGCTCGCCGGGGGGGCTGTAGCGCACGGCGTTGCGCAAAACGTTTTCGATGGCTCGGCGGAGAAGGTCTTCGTTGCCGCACACAGTGGCATCTTCGAACACGAACCGCAGCGCGCAATGCTTTTCGTCGGCCTCCCACTCGCAGTCTGCGACGATATCGCCCACCAACTCCCGGAGGTCGATGGGATCGCGCCGCAGTGTTGCGGGGTCGCCTTCGGCGCGCGTGATGTCGAGAAGGCCGGAGACCATCTCCGACAGCCGTGTAATCTCTTTCATCAGCCGGGCTGATGCCGCATCCCTGTCCGCTGCAGTCCGAGTGAGCTTAGCCGCCACTGCCATCCGCGCAAGCGGAGACTGGAGCTCATGGGAAACGTCCTGCAGCAGCCGCCGCTCCGATGTCAACAGAGCCGTGATGCGCTCCGCCATTTGATTGAATGACCGGGCTAGATCGCCAATCTCGTCTTTCCGCTGGATCGTCGAACGTGCCGAGATGTCCCCGGCCCCGAACTTCTCCATGGTCAGGGCGAGACTGCGGACTGGCGAGGCGAGGCGTGTGGCGAAGAGCCAACAAAGCACCGCGATAACGGTCGCTACCAGCAGGACGTAGATGGGATTGCCTTCGCGGGAGCCATCGGGGCGAACCAGCGAAATGAAGTGGAATCCTTTATCGGAGTAGCTGCGGGCGAAGCGGCCCCTTACTTCTGGCACCCGGCCCGAGTTCGTGCTCTCGATCAAAGCGCGATGGTCCTCGCCGGTAGCGAGGTCGCGGCCCTGGGCGTCAATGAGGAGATATCGCGCGGGCAACTGTGCCTCAAGACTAGCGAGGTACGCACGGAGTCCGGTTTGTCCACCTTGCTCAAACGCATCGCGAGCTTGCCGGAAGAAGACGGCGTTCATGCGATCAATTGGCCCGCCGCGTGGGGAGAAACGCAGCATGAACATCGGCGAAGCAAAGAGGATGATGGCAATGGAGGCAGCCAACAGCAGGATAAACCACAACAGTATGGTCCGGTAGAGCGACTTCATGCGTCCCCTCCAGAACCGGTGGACAACACATATCCGACGCCACGAATGCTCTTGATGCGGATGCCGCCGGGCATGAGCTTTTGGCGCAACCGACTGACGTGGACATCAACTGAGCGGTCGTAGGCTTGCGCCTGACGCTGATAAAGCACACTGGAGATCTCATCGCGCGAGACGACCCGGCCCACCGGCCGCACCAGCAGGTCGAGGATCTCCAACTCGAAACTGGTGACATCCATCGGTTGATCGCCGCGCCGCACGATTCGGTTGTGTACGTCGATGGTGAGACCGCCGAATTCAATGAGCTCGCCGGTAGGACCCGGCGAAAGCTTGGTGCGCCGCAGCACAGCGCGGGCCCGGGCCAGGAGTTCATCCGGATCGAATGGCTTGGGCAGATAGTCGTCTGCGCCAATCTCAAGGCCGGCAATGCGATCATCCCGTTCCCGCCGCGCGGTCAGCATGATCACCGGCACCTGGCTGCGCTTACGAAGCTGACGGAGGAGTTCTAATCCGTCCAGACGCGGCAGCATCACGTCCAGAATCACCAGGTCGAAATTACCCTCCATCGCTTGAGCCAATCCAGCGGCCCCATCGGCCGCCGTGGTGGCCATCACGCCTGAGCCCGCCAGATACTCTGTGAGCAACACCGCCAGATCGCGGTCGTCATCTACGATCAGAAAGCGAAGAGGGGCGGTGTTGTTCATAGTGTCCATTCAAGTGTAAGTTGCCTGGCTATGCGATGGCGCGTCTTCGTTACACTTCTTTGCATTTCTGATTCTCGTTCGTGACACTTCGCAATAAACCAGCAGCGCCTCTGCGGCGTTCAACCTAACAGAGGCAGCAAGAACAAAGGCTGAAACCAACCTCTACAAGGAGAACTCAAGATGCAAAACCTGAAAGTGTGCGCAGTAATAGCCGTGACTTTGATGTTGGGCGGTGCGACAAGCATGTTCGCGCAACGCCCGAATCGTCCAGTTGAATCTTATGGGAACAAAGGCGGACGCCCGGCCAATGCTCCACAGCGTCCCGTCGGATCGTGGGAGAAAGGCGGGCAGCGCCCGGCCGATGCGCCCCAGCGTCCGGCCGAGTCGCGCGGCAAGAAAGGCGGACGTCCGGACAACATTCCGGGACGCCCCCGCTAGAGCAAATCAATCCTGGTACTTGGGCGGCGGAAGCCGCCCAAGTACACCCTTCCCATAAACAAAAAAAGGAAACTCACAATGAAATTCAACTTATATGCAATCGGTGCTTTTTTTGCGCTCTGCTTCTCCGCTTCGGCGGCCACTCCGCAGGGCGACTATATCCTGGTAGATCAAGGCCGTTTCTCCAATCAGGAAGCCTACTCGCTGCTGGGCCATCTGACACTTGACGGAGCTGGGAACATCCAGGGCGTTGAAGTGTTCCGGTCGCGCGGCGTCCTGATAAACGCAACTGTTACGGGAATCTACACGATGACGGCTACCAATACCGGCACAATGTCACTATCGGCCCGGCAATCGGATGCCGAAGAACCTCAGACACTCATACACAACTACCGCTTCGTTTTGGATGCGAGCAAGCGGATGCACGCCGTACGAACTGATGCGGGCGTATTGGCCACGCCTTCTTTTTCGCCGGCGACTTTGCTGCCCGGCAAGGGCAGGTTCACGATTAAGGATCTCCTTGACGACGCCGCGCTCCTGGGAGAACTCTCACTGGACGGCAACGGTACCCTATCAGGCAAAGCGTGGCTGCTTTCCCCTTTTCCCAGCGTCACCGCCAACGCCATCGTGACAGGATCGTATGCGGCGGACAAGTCGAGCCGATTCGGTCGACTAACGCTGACCTTCCGCTACCAGAAAACCGAAGATGGTGAGTGGGATCAGTTCGAGTACCACTTTGCCACGGTGGCTGCTGATGGCCGGGTGACGGCGATCCACCTTGACCCTTGGACCGCTTCGATCGCCAGCCTCGAACCGCAATAGCCGAAGTTACACTTCGTAAGCTCCGTTATAGAAGCGCGCGCGCATACTGAGAGGGATAACCATGTTAAAAACGAGTGTGTGTTTGGTGGCCGTTGCAGCGGCCGGATGGAGTTCCGAGTGTCCGCGGCCGGCAGGTGCGCCATGGGCGCTCAAGCCGGCCGGCATCACTCAGGCCGTGACGCAGCGAATCGCTCGCGAGCCTTCAGGCCGGTCTGTACAGGCGGCCACTGGTACCATCGACCGTCGTCTATTCGAGGCGATGGAACAGGCTGGGGTGCAGCCGGCCCGGATCTGCACCGATGAAGAGTATCTTCGCCGCGCCACCTTGGACCTGACGGGCCGCATTCCCACACGCGCTCGAGTGGAAGCGTTTCGAGCCGACCAACTCCCTGACAAGCGGGAACGGCTCGTAGATGAACTGCTCGCCACGCCGGAGTGGGCCGACAAGTGGACCATGTTCTTCGGGGATCTGTTCCGGAACTCCGTTAACCCCGGTCGCCAACGCGCAACGCAGGAACGCGAGTCGCTCAACCGCTGGGTAAGGGCCGCCCTCAAAGCCGGCAAACCGTACGATGAGATGGCTCGTGAGCTGATCACGGCCAAGGGCGAAAGCAGTTTCGAAGACGGCCGTGTGGGATTCCTTTCGTGGGCCGGGCTGGCGATTCAGCTCGACCAGGACCGGATCGACCTGCACACGGTCCATGTGGCCGACACCTTTCTCGGTCTGAGCCACATGGATTGCCTGCTCTGCCACAATGGCCGCGGCCATCTGGATGACATCAGCCTCTGGGGCCGCCAGACCACGCGCCGGCGGGCCTGGGAATTTTCGGCGTTTTTCGGCAAGACCACCATGGGGCTGGTGGGTGGCCAGGTGGGTGGCCAGCCCAGGCAGGCACCATGGTTCCTGCGAGACGATCCTAGCAAGGCGGGCTATCAACTGGGCACTACGGAAGGTGACCGTCCGGCGCGAGGTGGCTCCGGCGTAGTGGCGCCGCGCTATCTGAATGACCAGGCACCTGCCGAAGGCGAAGACTACCGGGCGTTTCTGGCACGCCAGGTAACGGCTGACCCTCAGTTCGCGCGGGCAGCAGTGAACTATATCTCGCGGGAGTTCTTCGTGCTCGGGATGGTGGAGCCCGCCAATCAGTTCGATCTGGCGCGGCTGGATCCAGACAACCCTCCGCCTGCGCCGTGGGCGCTGCAACCCACCAACGCCCGGCTGCTGCGGGATCTCGCGGGGGACTTTGACAACGCTAAGTTCGATCTGAAGTCCTTGATGCGTCAAATTACGACCTCGCAGGCCTACCAGCTTTCGTCTGGCTACGACGGCGAGTGGAAACTAGAATACGAACCGCTATTCGCTCGCAAATACGTGCGGCGTTTGTGGGCCGAAGAGATCCACGACGCTATCGCGCAGTCCAGTGGCGTTGCCTCCACCTACATCGCCATGCAGTTACAGGGGGGCCCTTCAGCGCCTGGTCCGGGCGGGATACCCGGTGGCTTCGCCAACGCCGATCCAATTGCCGAATTCCTGGACGCATTCCTGCGCGGCAATCGCGTCGATCAGCTTCGCTCCCGAGACTTCAACCTGGAGCAGGCTTTACGGCTGATGAATAATCCGTTTGTGCTCGACCGCATCCAGGTGACGCCTGAGCGCTTGCGGCTGACAGATGCGGAACTGGTGGACGACCTGTTCCTGTCCGTATTGGGACGCCGGCCGGCGGACGCTGAACGAGCGTCATCGCTCACCTTGCTCACAGCGGGCGATCGGGCCGGGCAGGCCTCTCATCTGCTCTGGTCGCTCTTCAACAAAGCAGACTTCATCTACAACCACTGAGGAATTCGAAGAACATGAGACGTCACGAGTTTGACTACTTCCAGCAACGCTTTCCGCAAGAGCATCGGGCGTTCTTCGCCCGTCCACACCTGAGCCGCCGCGGCCTGTTCCGGTCCGCCGCCGGACTCGCCGGTTCCTTCCTGCTGCCCGCGTTGAATCAGGGTGTGGCGCAGAGCCTGAGCGCCTCGCCTAAGGGCACCGCGAAAAACCTGATCTTCATACTGATGAGCGGAGGACCCAGCCAGGTCGACACCTTCGACCTTAAAATGCTGGATAGTGTGAGCCCATCAGAACTCGCGCCCGAGCGCATCAATGGAATCCACTGGCCCGTCGGTCTGTTTCCGAAACTGGCGCAGCATCTTCCCTCCATTGCCATCGTCCGGTCCATGCGTGCGTGGGCGCTGGTACACGAAACCGGCCAGAGATGGGTACAGATCGGGCGAAATCCCCAGGGATCGGAAGGTAGCGTTGCCCCACACATTGGCAGCATCATCGCTCGGGAGAAAGAAAAAGAGCGGAGGACGTCAGATGCCTTCCCTCCCTTCCTGGCTCTGGACGTGAGCGAGGCGGCCGGCAACGGTTACTTCTCCGCGCGCTATGCGCCGTTCAAGTACAAACCGGCGACCGCGGGGGTGCCCGATACGACGCATCGCGATGGCGAGGCCAGTTTCGCAGCGCGCTTGAAGACTCTTTCCGGACTCGATGAAAGTCTGCGGTCTGCCGCTTCTCCACTCGGCGCCGCCGGACCGGACCTCGCCGAGTTCTATAGCGCCGCGACAAAGATGATGCACAACCCGATCGTGGACCGCGCGTTTCGAGTGGGGGCGGAGGATCGCGCGCGCTACGGATCCACAGCCTTCGGAGATGCCTGCCTGGTGGCGAAACAGACGCTCGCCGCGTCTCAGGGAACACGCGCGATCATGATCCGGCTGGGCGGCTGGGACAGCCACTCGAATATCTACAGTGCCACCACGCCCACCAGTATCTTCGGAGCCGGCAAAACGTTTGACACTGCACTCGCCGGCTTGCTCAGCGATCTGAAAACGGAGGGGCTGCTGGACGAGACGTTGGTGGTGGCCGGTGGCGAGTTTGGCCGCACCACTGGGCCATTGACCGGTGCCGGGGGCCGCGACCATCATCTCCAGCAGAGCTTCCTGCTCATGGGCGGCGGTGTTCGCGGAGGACGAGCCCTTGGCGCAACCGATGCGACGGGTGACTACAGCCTCGAGTACGGCTGGTCGCGCGACCGCGATGTCCGTATTGAAGACATCGAGGCAACTATCTACTCGGCGCTGGGCATTGATTGGACCACCGTGTTGGAGGATTCGCCCGTCGGCCGCTTCCCCTACATTCCTCATTCCGACAAAGACCTCTACGGACCCATTCATGAGCTCTGGACTTAAACTTGCACTACCGCTTCTGATCGCGGCAAGCGCCGAGGCACAGGGCGTATGGGAGCGGCTCGCCGACTATCCGCTGGAAATTTTTGAGGTCTCCGCAGCGGCCCTCGACGGCAGAATCTACTCAGTCTGTGGACTCGCCGCTTCCGGAGCCACAAACCGCATGTTCGTTTATGATCCTCGCGTGGACCAATGGTCGGAGGCCGCGCCCGCGCCTCTGCAAAATGGAGGTGACCATTGCAATCTTGCCGCAGCGGGAGGCAAACTCTATCTGCTCGGAGCGCTGGCGCGCGCAACGGGCGGTGCGTTGGCTGAGGGCGGCACCTACGAATACGACCCGAGGTCCAACGCCTGGGTACAAGTGGGGCAGATGCCCACGCCCCGCGCCGCATCGGGAGTTGCGGTGATTGGCACGAAGATCTACGTCATGGGAGGCATCAGCGGCAGTACGAACTACGCGGCCAATGAAGTCTTTGACACGGAGACGAAGCAGTGGTCCAAGCTACCGGACCTGCCGGCAGCCCGCGATCATCTCGCGAGCCAAGTCGTTCGCGGCCGGATCTACGCCATGGGCGTCAAAGCACCGCGGCCAACGACGAATTCGACCCTGCCACCGCCACCTGGCGCGCGCGGAGCGCCATGCCGATTCGCGGCGATGGTATGGGCAGCGCCGTCATGCGGGACCGCATCATTCTGGCCGGCGTGGGTGATGGTTTTCGCGAGACACTGGAATACGATGCCCTGAACGATACTTGGCGGACGCTGGCGCCGATGATCGCCCCGCGCAATGGCTGGTACGGAAGCGGCGCCGTCATGGACGGACGCCTATTCCTGCCGGCCGGGGGGCCGGAGGCAGGCACCAGCTACTCACGGGTCTACGACGTGTTCGTTTATCCGCCCGTCTCCGCACCCTTCATCCAGGCGGTTCGTAACGCCGCGAGCCTTCAGCGGGCCTTCGCGCCGGGCGCCCTGGTGTCGCTGTTTGGCGAAGGCTTGGCGGGTAGCCAACGCGTGGGTTTGGCCGCCGCACCCACGACGCAACTCAACGGCGTGAGTGTCACCATCGGCGGCGTCAGCGCGTCGATGTACTTTGTCAGTGCCGGGCAATTGAATCTCTTGCTGCCGGCCAGTCTCGTTCCCGGCCGTACCATGTTCCGAGTGCTGCACGCTGGAGTGGAGTCGGCGCCCTTCGAGGTAGACATCGCAGCCGGGGCGCTGGGGATTTTCTCCCTGGACGGAACGGGTTCGGGTCCGGGAGCCATTACGATTGCGGGCAAATCGCTGCTGGCGCAGAACTCACTGACTCTGGGGCGTGCGGCGCGGGTGGGAGAGCTGGTTCAGATTTTCGGCACCGGGTTTCGGCGTGACGCCGGAGGTTCCGTAACCATTGGTGGCGTCGCTGCCGTGATCGAGTCCGTGACCGATTTTGCCGGCGTTGTGGGGGTGCAATTGATCTCGGTCCGGATTCCCATTGGCGCGCCTGCAGGTGACGCAGTAACGGTGGCGAGCGAATCAGTGGACGCCAAAAGCAACACGGTTACAATGGCCGTTTCCAACTAGACTGGTCTGCCTGCCTGGAGCATTTCGTATTCGATAGACCACGATAAACGGCGTAGTCATCCGCAAAATAGTACCGACCACTGTTCTGTACCTTATCTGTACCAAACTTGCCATTTTCAGATTGTTGCACAAACGACCCTTGCGGGATTACAAGTTAAATCGTCATGAAATTTTGACCGGAACTTTTGCTTGTTGAGCCGGAAACTCTACTACCTAGTATGGTTATTCCTTTTCCTGAACCCATTGCAAGTTGAACCGCGCATGTTTAATTGACTTGCGCTCTTCTCCAGCCGCCGCGGTATTGTTGAACACGCTATAGGTCACATGGATTGTGCCGTCAGCCGCCTGGATTGCAGAAGGATAATGGAACGATCCCGAACCAACCGGAGCCAGTTCCAGATGCCGATGCCATTTCCAGGTCTTGCCTTCGTCGGTAGAAACGCGAACCAACAAGGAATGCCGCCCCGATTCGGTATCATTCCCCACCATCACCCAATACCCTTCCCTGGTTTGAATCGCCTGCTTGCGTGTCGGGCGAACGTTGATTTCAACGTCCTGCCCAAGCCGCCCGATGGAAAAGCTGCCGGAACGCCCGCGCATCAGTTCGACACGTGGGGCTGCTTGATCCCGACCAACTCGCCCGCTTTGGCTTGCATCAGTCCGTGCGCCTTGAGAGTGCGGAAAATTTGCAAGGTTAGATCGGCCTTCAACTGCTCAGCGCCAATCTCTGACTCGCAGCTCTGTTTTGAACTCTCAGTAGCTTCCTCGGCAAGCTTCGCTGCCCTGGGATAACCAAAGGCGTCGTGGTAGCCTTGAGCAAACTGCTCGGTCTCGCGAAATCAACCACCACTGATTCCCGCCGGCGACGTGGATATCGCCAAGCAGCAACTAAGACCGCGCCGAATTGGTCGGGATTAAACGCTTCACTGAGACCAGTGACTCCATCATCATCACAACGCACCATCCCAGGCCAACCGAGGTGCAAATGAAGGCGGCGGCCGTGTCCATAATTGGGGTTGGCAACCAGAGGCTCCACAGAAACCCAATCAGGAAATTGAGTCCAATGGAAGTAGCGACTATCAACACCAGACTCTTCACTTTCAGCAACCTTTTGTTGAATACCAGAAAAAGCACGGCGAACAGGATCTTCAGTAGAACCAGTATCGCTAAAAGAGCAGGGTCTGTCTGGCGGCTTGAAAAGAATTCCAGCAAAAATCCGAACAGACGCCCCAGAAAGACAGACCACTGTGCGATCCCCGTCGTGATGAGGAATCCGCCGAAGATCAGCGAACCAATGCCCTGCACTTTCAAAAGTCCGCGGCCCGGAAGGAAGATGCTGGCTCCCATCCAACTCATGGACATCAGTAATACACAATCCACCAACCAGAGTGACGGGATGGCCAAGTTGTTTGTTGCACTTTTTGGGATGGTTCCGCCAGCTAACATCACCATGCCGGAGAACGCCGTCAGAGTGCTGCCGGCTTCATAAGCCACAATCAGAAGTAGAAGCACATAGGCTACCGCAAAGGGTAGTTTTCTGAACTCGTTCGAGGCTTCCATCATTTGGATTTGGGGAAGGTGGGTGGGTTTGGAACTTCCACGGAAATCGTCCCCTCATCCCCAAATATTTGACGCCCGCTGCCAATCAGTATGACGGCGACAGCGATGAGAGCGTACTTGGGAATATGCAGAAAGTCGGGCTCCGTCGGCGGACTGTCGATAGGTTTCCATTCCTGGTAAACGAGAAGCAAAATAGGAAGCAGCCACCACCATTTAGCCCTTAATCTTGGGGTCTCTCCGTAGGAGAAAAAGATGGCAACAAAGGCTAGAATCGCATTGATTGCTAAAGCCTCTAACGCGACAATGCGGGAAGAATTCACGCTCGGAAAAGAAAGAAGCCACAACGAATAGATAACCAAACCAATAGGGAAGAGCCACCAGACGCGGAAGGTAACTCGCACGGGTGGAGCGAAAGGTGGAACGGTGAAAGAAACTGATTGGGATTCACCGTAGAATTCGTCGGGGGAATCCACGTCAACCACTGTTAAGCGGAATTGACGCGTGCCGGGAGCGGCCGTCATGGGCGCATGCAGTGAGACCGTGACGGTTTGCGAACCCTTCGGTTGAAAATTGCGCTCGGTGCTGCCTTCCACTGAGAAGATTGACGCATCCCCATCGTCATCCACGGATACGGCCACACGAACCTTCCGATTGTGGGCGGTAAGATTAGTGACCTGGAACGGCACCGAAGACTTCCGGGAGCTATCCAGTTCGGTTGAATTTGTGGGGCGCGTGATGTCGAAGGCTGGCATTTGGGGGTTTACTCCAAGTTTAGAGTTTAACCTATTTAAACGAAGACAGAATTCAATAAGCGAGGACAAGCCGGCTAACCGGAAACCACTGCTTGGCGAAAGAAGCAAAGGAAAAGAAACCAGCTAATATTACTCTCGTTTGAAATGGGATGGAATGTTGTCCAAATCGCTGGTGATAGTAAGTTCTTTAGCAGTCACATTTGCTTTTACAACTGACTGTGGCCGTCAGGTACTCTTAGCGAGAGGACGTGTCCTCTGTGATCGAATACCTACCCGTGAAATAGGGCCGGCCCTCTTTTGTACCTTCAACAGTGCCGTCATTCTAAATTCAAATCCAGATTTTGGGGTTTTGCCGTCGCTCCACTTTCCCAGGATCTAAGAGCCATTCAACGAAGACTGTCGAAATACCATACAACACGGAGCTCTTCCGTATTTTCATCTATTAACTCCTTTATTTTAGGAATACGTGCTCGTAAGTCATGTAAGCCGGTTTTTCAAGTTCCAGAATCCGTTCAATCAAGGCGGCATGCGGTTTGGCTTCGGCTGGAGAGCTAAGGCGGAAGTGAAATGGCCGCGGTCTGCCGTTAGGGCCGGCCACCGTTTCCTCCAACTGAAACCCCGTGACGCCAGTTGCACACTCGAGCAGCAACAACAGTCCCTTGCGGGTTCCGCGCCATCGCGCCAGTTCGCTGGCTGAGGCGATCCATTCGCGCAATTGGCCCAGCGGAATGGTCAGGGGGTAGGAATCGCGTGGAGTCCGGTCGCGCTCGGTTCTAAGGAATCGATCCAAATCCATCCAGCGGGCCAGGAAGTAAACGAACGCTTCGGGCGCGCGCCGGGGGTCGAAGAACGAGCCCAAATCGGCCAGGATCTTTTCCGACGGCGCATGCATGTCTTCCATGGCGGCGACGATGGCGCTTAAGGGGCTTCCGTCGCCACAACTGCGGCGGTAGACGGAGGGCAGAAGAGGAACAATGTCAGCCGATTTCATCTTCGCTCACCACCTCTAAAGTATGGGTGCCGGAACAGAACAGCCAAGTATCCGGCAGGGTAACTTGCTCGGCGGACTGCTTGCCGGAAGTTTCAGCGTAACTGTCGCCACCTTTGTCGCTGCGGAACACCCCGAGGGGACCGCCAGCCAACACAATGTTGCTACGAAGATCGCAGGCGGCTGCCATTACGGGGTGGAAGTGGCCGGCGTCACGCAACGGCAACCCGGCATCAATTGCCAGCGGGCGCCAGGCGGTCTTGGGCGAGCGGGTATCCAGGCGCAAAACCCCAGCGGAGTGCGTTGCCGCAAGCACATCGGCATCGGAAAAGGTCAACGCATGACACGAACCACCCGTCCAGCCGGACTTGTTTGGAACCCAACCGTCAACAGGGGGTTTGGAGCCTGTCAGTTCATATCGGAAACAGCCGGAGCCATCATCGCCGCCGCTGCTGGCCGTGCCTGCCCACAGAAAGGTACGTGAGCCGACGTTTTGAATGGCCAGTGTGCGGACGTCGAATTTATCCAAACCAATGCGTTCAAATGACCCGTCATTGCCGCCATTGCGGGAAAGCAACACGCCCGCCAGTCCTTGCAGCGCAACGGCAACGCAGAGTTGCCCTTGATCATTAACTCCGGTGGCCACTGCGTAGGAAGGCGGAGGCGCGCTTTTGGCATCGAGGCTGACCAGAGCCGGACCCGCATTGCCGGCGACGCTAATGAAGAAAAGTCCCCCGTCGGAAGCCAATAGGAGGGCAGGTGCGCCGTCGCGAACAATCCAAGCCAAAGAGCGAACCTGCGTTGCGATCAGCACTCGGTCGCGCCACGTTTCGCCGCAATCGGTGGAAAGCCAGATGCGTGAGCCGCCATCGGCGGTCTTGGTATAGACAGCGAGGAAACCGGGCAGAACGGAGTTGGGTGCCGCGTCCTGTATCACTTCACCCGGGAAGAGACCGGCCGGCTCCCAGCCTTGGCCGTTGTTCAACGTCCGGTAGAATACTTCGCCGCTGGAGGCATACCAGGTACCTGTTTGAAAAGGGTCGGAGACGATGACCTGAACGTCTGGAACGGGCAACTCGTCTACCGTGAATTTGACGCGGTCTATGAATTTGACCCCGGGTTCGGCGGCGGCGCAGTCAAAGACGTGAAACAGGCGGGCGGCATTGCCGAAACCCCAGCCATGTTTGTTGAG
>JAYUSZ010000476.1:0-2603 GCA_043755435.1 Bryobacterales bacterium
TACTTTGTCTCAGGAGCCGGAACAACATCCTTCTTCCCAACAACAAATAAAGTGCCATAGTTTTGCGTATAAATCTTCCCATCTGCTCCGATAGCCAACGGCGTATATGCCGCACCCAGTGCCAGCCTCAGGAACATATTGCCCAACAACTTTCCGTTACGATCAATAGAATAAATATTGCCATCTTCGCTATTAGCAAACACAGTCCCATCCTGATCAACAGCCACCATATTGACGCACCATTCGAATCCGTTGGAGTGCGGCTCGCATTTCTGTGTGCCATCAGCCAACAGTTCGCAAGCCATGTTGTTCGTACTGAGAAAACCCCATTCCTTTTTCAGATCCGCATTCAGACTCACCAGTTCGTAGCGCTCCTGATCAGGCAGGCAAATATCCCGATTGTCGCAATAAGAGGGAATCCCATAATGGTTGTCCTTCAGAAGCACGGAATAGGTTCCGTCATGAGCAAACACCGCAGGCGTCGCATCCCAACCAAAATCATAGGCAGCCAGAAAATCGCCGTCCGGACTGAACTTCATCAGGTGTCCACGGGCGTTGTTGTAACGCGTATAAGCGCCGTACAAGACCGCCCCATCAGGAGCAACGGTTGGCGAAGATGTTGAAAGATCGGTAACCTGCCCTGCGGGCTTTTGATTCGTGGATGGATCTACGCCAATCGTTGTACCCAAGGGACAACCACCCTTTTCTCCATTCGCAGGCAATCCTACACCACACCCGTCGTTCAGCCGATCGCGTAAGGAAGCTGCCCATTTGGGAGTGAGGTCTGCATTCACTGCCACCAAATACCCATAGTTCGGATTGAAGTGAGCGCGGCTCACCGTGTAGATGGTCCCATCGGGAGGAACCGCCGGAGCCACATTCACGCCGGGCCTTTGCGATCCGCAAGGGAAACTTGCGGGAACAGCTGTCGGACTGGGAGGCCACGGCAAAAGCGTTCTGAAGACCGTCAGGCAATCTCCATTGGCTGCAGGTGCGTTGGGGATCAAGCTCTGGTAGGTGGCTGTTGTTATCTTCCCATCAGCACCCACTCTTACCAGCCATGCCCCCATGGAGTCGCGCTCATATGGTTCAAAGGGGTGAACCTTCAATGCATTGTAAAAGAGGTTCCCGTCTTTATCCGCAGTGATTGGCCCTGTAACAAAAACGTTGGCGTCAATACTTTCAAACGGGTTGAGTGTATCTACTTTCTCGCCAGTCTCGCGATCAATCTTTAGAAGGACCCCACCCATAGTCGGCATGTATAAAAACTTGCCAACTAACACCGGGTGAAAAACAGGCTCCCACCAAGTGCCGTTGTCCGGAATTGGAACCCAATCGGTTTGCGCCACCCATTTAATTGCAAGCTTGCCCTCTTCCCATTTCAGCCGTACAACACTCCATTCCAGCTCATTCCACAAATCGGTACCGCATGGTGGAGCATTTTCACGGCAGGACACCCAATCGCCTGCACGCTGCATCATGAACACATCGTCGCCATCGACGATAGGAGCCATGTAGTGCACCAGCAGATTGCCGCCCTCATCCGCCCTGATTTTTTCTGCTAGCAGGTCGTAATCAAATTTGTCGTAGACCTTTTCCAGTTTGTGTCCCAACACGCCGACAGCGCCGGTATGTTGAGGATTCTGACCCCATTGCGTCCAATTTTGAGCGAATACGTGCGGAGTAAAAAGTAACAACGGAAAAAGGGAGACACATCGCCACATATCCTTATTATCGCCTGATTACAGCAGTGACTTTTCTAATCTTGAAAAGTTGCTTTGTGTAACAAGATGAAATCGGATTTCCAGTCGTGTGAATCGCTTCAGGCTTGCGTGCATACTCGGCACAGGTACATTGGGTCCGGCCAGGAAAATATTTCCTGCTTCAATTTTGTAAGGGACAACTTTCCAGTGTTTGAGGATGGAATTAGGCAACGAACGGGCCACGCGACGGGAGACCTGTCCGGGTTCCACATGCGCCAATGGGATGGATTGCTGCAAACTCAGAGCCTCGTACAGCAGATCTTCCTGCAGCATCCCCAAACTCACCATATGCTCACCGATCCGCGAGCCGGCGGGTTGTGATGCCAGAGCCTGATCCAGATCTTCTTGCAGCACGTAGTTCGACCTCACCAGCACTTCCCCCAGCCTGGGCCGATGACCCACCAGCGAAGCCCTATCCGGGTAGACGTGCTCCGTCTTCAACCACACCAGAGGTTCATGCAAGACTCTGGAAGCCAAGTATCGGCTAACCGCTTGAACCGTCGCCAAAGCATTCACCAGATTGGCGTAGGGAATCCGCAACGGAACCGTTAAAGCATGAGCCCATCCATAAACGCGCTTCACCAGATACATGCGAATGGCCACTTGAATCACATTCAACAGCAATGCCAATGGCGCAAAGGTGCGAACCAACACATTGGCCATTCCAGCAACATCCACACCAAAAGCAGCACGAGCGCAGCAATAGAAAAACAGAATATTGGCCGCCAAGCTAACTGGATTACCCACCAGTCCCTTACGGTCGCGCCAGTGCCAATACCATTGCCTAGGCCCACCTTCCCATCCATGCCATTCCCAACCCTGCAACGCAATGCCTGTAAC
>JAYUSZ010000477.1:0-17051 GCA_043755435.1 Bryobacterales bacterium
GTCGCGGTAGGGATGCAAGTTACCCCACACCCCCCGCACAGATCCGTACTGGCGCTACTAACGCATACGGCTCCTACCTCGGATATTTGGCGTCGAAGCGAATGTCAGGATAATCATGCACCAGTCGAGGCTGAGGCAGCCAGCGGTCAAACAATCGAGTCACCCGGTCCGCCTTCATCCGGCCCTTTTGACTCCGCCGTTTCAGCGTATGTCTCCAGTACCATCCGATCCGATCCTTGAAGCGTTTCAGGCTCGCCCAGTTACCCGGCACTCCGTGATATTGGTAGTACCCGGTCAGCACTCGGCGCAGCCATTTGCCCACCGCCGGTATCGGTGCATGCATCCGCGCTTTCAGCTGCTGCTTCACTTCTTGCAGTTTCGCTTCCAGACGTTTGCGCACCGTATCCCGCCATATGGCAAAGTGGCCTCGCTTACTGGTCCCACACCGATGTGTGAACCCCAGGAAGTCGAAGCTTTCCGGATCTCCCTCTCCACGTTCTTGCCGATCCAATCGAGCGTATCGCCCGAACTCGATTAATCGCGTTTTCTCGGGGTGCAGTTCCAGCCCGAACTTCTCCAGGCGTACTCGAAATTCTTCGAGAAACCGCTCGGCATCCGCCCTGTTCTGAAATCCCACCACCAGGTCATCCGCGTAGCGCACGACAATCATCTCGCCGCTTGCTATCTTCTCCCGCCACGCCTCCACCCACAGATCGAATACGTAGTGCAGGTACACGTTCGCAATCAGCGGCGAAACCACCGCCCCTTGAGGTGTACCTACTTCCGTCTCCGACCATTCGCCTTCTTCACTTACCCCCGCCTTCAACCATTTCTGGATCAGACGTAAGATCCGCTTGTCGGCGATCCGGTGTTGGATAAACTTCATCGTCCATTCGTGGCTCATTCGGTCGAAAAAGCCCTTGATGTCCGCATCCAAAATCCAGTTCACCTTCTTCCGGTAGATTCCCGCACTCAACGCATCCAGCGCATCGTGCGGATTGCGGCCCGGTCTAAACCCGTAGTTGAATCCGCGAAAATCCACCTCGTATATTTCGTTGAGAATGGTCACCACGGCCTGTTGAACTATCTTGTCCTCCAGCGCCGCGATTCCGATCGGGCGCTGCCGCCCGTCCGCTTTCGCTATGTAAATCCTTCTTGAGGGCTGTGCCCGGTACGCTCCACGGTGTACCCGGTTCTTCAAATCAGCTAACCGATTTTCCAAACCTTGTTCGTACTGCTTCCATGTCACTCCATCCACTCCCGGGGCCGCTTTCCGTTTTAGTCCGTAAAAGCTTTCCCGCAGCAGATTCAGATCCACGTGATGCAGCAGTGTGGTGAACTGTTCCTTCTTCCTCTCCTTAGCTACTTGACGCACACCCGACAAACCCTGTGACACTCCTCTCCCGTTCTGTGCCGGCGCAGTGTGTGTTTGTCTGGTGTTCTCCTTGGTTCGCGCCCTTCCCTCCGCAGACTCCGCTGCTCCGGCCTGTTGCTCCGTCGCTTTGTTCACCTGCTTCATCGGTACTATGGCGCGATCCGACTCCTCACCGCCGTTCGTGCTGGGGTTGCGGCCTTGGCCTTTCCCAGCCGGACTTTCTTTGCTTCGATACTTCTGAGCTGGGTCAGTCAACGATGAGGTCTCCCGGTTCTCGTGCATGTAGTTTCTTTGCGTGCATGGGGTCTACGACTACGTGGGATTCTCGACGGACTCGCGTTTACGCCCGCCTTGATGTGGCCTTCCCCTCAATTCCACAGGGTCGGCATCCCAGTTTGGGTTTTTCGAAGCTCTATACCCAGCCCACAAATGCCTCTGTTTACGCTTCGACTGCCGCCTCACGACGACACCCGCAAAACTCGAGGTCAGGGTGGTTCGCTACTCCTTTCCTGTAAGACTCTTTCATTCTCGACTACATGCCGGTTTATCCCGGCGCACCGAATTGTCACCACCGTCCCGGATCTTGTCCCCGCGGATCTTGTCCCCCGGATCTTTTCCTACAGAGGCACTGTCGTCCAGGGATGGCAATTTTCGCTTAATTCGGGTTAAAGAAATGCCCATACTGGACGGGCTACCAGTACAGTGATAATTCCAAGGATCAATCCGAAGACTGCTTTCCTTTGGGCGATGGCACCGAGAGAGGAAAAGGCGAGGCTAAGAATCACGATGAAGAATTTCAGGAGCGCCAACATCCGCGCGATGAAAGCCCAGCTATCATCCGCCCCGTGAAGCAGCTGCTGCAATAGTGCATAGTTCTCAATCGAGTCGAAAACACCTGCTGCGATCATTGCAATGCTCAGAACCAGACCCATGCCGGCCAATGGCCAGCCATTTTCTTCAAACCCATCTCTAGCCCACAGGCATGCCAAACTAATCGCGGTGACGTAGGCTGCAATAAAAAGAAAATCAATACCTAAACAGAAGCCTGCTAGCCGAAGTCCATCGGGGCCCCAAGCTGTCATCAGCTTGGCGGACTGCGCCGCTGATCCGGCAAGTTCCCAGGCAATGATTGCATGGGAAGTGATCTTTTCCAAATTGGAGGTGGATACCATCGAAAGGATGGCTGAAATGAATGTGAGGAAAATGGACCAGGGCCAGAGGGTCGAGTTCCAAAGCGGCTGCCGCATCCTAAGGAGTATTACATTGTCCGGTGCAGTTTCGCTCGCTCAATTTTAAAATCGGCCCAAGGCTACCCCCACCATCAAGAGTTGGACGACGGACACTGATGGTTTCAGAAACCGATTTATTTGGACCGGGAACCTTTTCAATAATCTGCTGCTCACGGAATTCAGGGGCATCCGTAGCTGGCCTTCCGGGACTATTGGAGCCGAAGACATTCACCTTTGTGATGCTGGATCCATCCTTCTTCGCGATTGTTTCGCTAACGGTTTGGTTCGCCAATCGAACCTGGCCGCCTTCCTGAAAATAAATTGCTTTGGACTCTTTAACAACTCCATCCTTTTCTTCTTTTTGAATGGAGACTCGGCCGGCAGGCTGTAGGTTGCCGCTCAAATCACGCCGTTCGATAGCCACTTCCTCGGATGAACTGGCCTTGTCGGACGTGATGCGGCCTTGCTGCCGTTCGATAACTTCTTCACCATTGGTAGTCGCTCGAACAACCGTCTTTTCGTATGTGCTTCCGCCGGCGCCGGATGGCCGACTGACTTTGATTTCTTTTTCGGCCAGAGCGAATCCACCATTGATGTCGGAATAATAGACTGCCCGATCCACGCTGCTGGAACCATCGGGATTCTTGCGCTCGGTGGTGATGACACGTTGCGGCTGACCAGGATTTCCATTGGCGTCATAAGGGATCACCATGCGCTCGACAATTTTGGTGGTGTCTGTTTTGCTTAAAACTTTCTCTTCAATCTTCTCCAGTGGAGCAATGTTGCCATTGATGGTGGGCATCATTTGGGAGGTGGAAAGAACATCCCCTTTGGCGGAAACAACCTGCCTGCTTTCCGATTCCAAAACGCGATTGCCGTTCAGATCGTAGCTATGGGTGCCAGAAACGCTGGTGGTTTGAGCCCATAGGGAGGCAGAGAGGAATAGACAAAGTACGGACCACTTCATACTTCCAAATCTAAGGGGAATCGGATTGATTCGCAATGGGGGGAACACCTGAGAGTTCGCCTAGGGCCTTATTTCTGCTAACTTCACAGACTCCGGCAGCGCTTCGTTCATGGAACCTTGCCGATAGCCTTCCAAATCGATTGTGACGTAGTGGAAGCCGAGGGGTTTGAAAATCGCCGTCATCTTTGCAAAAACATCGCGATTCAAAGCGTGGTCCATTTCCTGTGGATCAATTTCAATCCGAACCAACTTATCGTGAAAGCGGACGCGGAACTGGCGGAATCCTAGCGCCTTCAGTTCCTCTTCCCCTTTCTCCACTGTCTTGATGGTTTCCTTTGTCACAGCGGTGCCATAGGGAACGCGCGAACTTAGGCAGGCCGATGCGGGACGGTCCCAGGTAGGGAGTCCAGCCAGACGGGACAATTCGCGAATCTCAGCCTTGCTCAGTTTGGCATCCACCAAGGGGGCGCGCACTTTGTGGTTCTTAGCCGCGCGTTGACCAGGACGGAAATCGCCCAAGTCGTCAGTATTCACGCCATAGATCACATTAGTTATGCCGCGATCCAAACACACTTGATCCAGGCGGGAAAACAATTCGTCCTTGCAGTGAAAGCAGCGATTGGAATCGTTCTTCACATAGTCTGGATTTTCAAATTCGAAGGTGTCGATGTATTCGTGCCGGATGCCATATTGCAAGGCAAACGCTTCGGCATCGCGCTTATGGGATTCGGGAATGGATGCTGAATCAGCGGTGATGGCGACCGCCGCTGCACCTAATACTTGCTGCGCCGCCCAGGCCAGATAAGCGGAATCAGTCCCGCCGGAATACGCAATGATTACTTGTTCCAAGTCGCGCAGTAGTCGAAACAGATGCTGCTGTTTGGCCGCGAGTTGGCCAGGATCAAGAGCAGATGGGATGTTGAAATTGACCAACGTGGCCATAGCCTTCATTATAGCGGGATGCCATACTGCAGGGCCGTTGCCCCAGTTGGAATGCCGTGCTCCGTCCAGCCCATCAAGGAGTAATAAATTTGAATCGCCTCCTGAAAGTTCTGGCGGTCCAAGACATCGCCAGTCCTTGCTCCTTCAGAAATCGGAGTCTCGAAGAATCGTTTGGGCAGCGTGTCTTCAGCGGCGGTGATCCCTTCCCGCAAATTGTAAACGCGCATTAAGTGATTGCGCCGTTCACCCCATTGCATCAGTTCGTAATCGCTAGTTTGCCAACCGGTCACGGCCGCTACGATTGAGGCCATTTCCGGCAAGGAAAAGATTCGAGTAGGAGCGGATGCGAAAATGCAAAAACCCAAAGCATCAGCGGCCGACCACAGAGTATTCAAGGCCTTGAACCGCCTCACTTTTTCTCCGCTCAATTCATTCATCGGAATGCGATCGTGAATCCCCACAGTGTTGCTTAAATGGAGTGTATGATCCCAACCGACCTTACTGTCAAAATCCCAGTCATGTTCGCAAATGTCATAGCGTGGCCCCACTGGCGATGTTGCATATCCAATTGCCAACCCAGCCTGTGAGCGAGGTTCGAAGCAGGTCATTTCAAGGCCCTTCACTTCCATTGCGTATTGCCCTGCCCCATGTCCGATTGATTCGGCTGCAAGCCGCACACCTTGCCCGAGGATTTCACCCAAGCCTTTGCGGTGGATGATGGATTTCATCAAAGCCAAAGCGCCGCTGGCATCGCCGAACGAAGGGACATCTTCGAGTAAAGCATTCTCGCCTAATTCCATGGCGAAGGAAAGAACGTAGCCCAATGAAACGGGATCAACTCCAGACTGATTAGCCAGATTATTAGAGGAAAGAACCCAATCCAGATCCGTGATGCCCAGGTTCGGACCCATCGTACCGGTTACTTCCTGATGCATGCCGCTGGCCTTCTGAGGCAACGCAGCTCCCTGCCCGTTAGGATGGATTAGTTGAATGCAATCGTTGGGGCAATGGGCGCAAGCGGCAACCCCGACGGCACGCTTCAAATACTGTTCTGTTGAAAAACTCTCCAGTCCCGGCAGCATTGATTTCGAATAGTTGTTAACCGACAAAGCCGCCTGCAATCCATGTAAATGAATCCAATTGGAAAATCCCGGCGGCTGTTTTTGCCATTGACTCAAAGTATTTCCAGCGATGCGTTCGGCAAATGATTGGCTGATAACCTGGAGCGCTTCAGCATCAGCAGGCGGAGGTTGCGAGCCATTCACAAGAACCAGTGCCTTTAGGTTCTTCGATCCCATTACTGCGCCCATACCCATGCGCATTGCCTGGAAAGTTCCACCAGTGACGATGGAGGCAAATCGAACCATGTTTTCGCCAGCAGGCCCTATGGCCGCCACTTCAGCGGAAGTGCCCAATTTAGTCTGCATGATTTCGGTGGTCTCCACCGTGGTAGCTCCCCATAATTTAGTGACGCTAAGGAAGTGTACTTTGCCTGCGTCCACCACGATTGCCACAGGCTTTGCCGATTGGCCGGTAATCACAATTGCTTCAGCACCTGAGCACTTTAAAGCATGGCCGAAGGGACCTTCACTTCTGGCCTCGCCAATTCCGAAGGTCAGGGGACTTTTTGCAGACACGGAAAATCGCGAAAGCCCCGGGGCATTATGGCCGGCAATTACGGAAGAAGCGAAAATTAATGGATTTCTTGCATCAAATGGATCCAACCTTGGCGGCGTGGTTTCCAATAATAAACGAGTGGCAAGCAAGCCACATCCACCCCAGTGACGGAAAAATTGCTCTGGCCGGGATTCCCAATGAGCAGACTGTTCCGATAAATTGATCCAAAGAATTTTGGAATGAAAGCCAAAGGGCATTTAATGATCGTAAGATAATGGCGGTCCAAATGCTAGAATGCGGTCATGGATGTTCAAATCGGGGATCGTGAACGGGAAGGAATCGTACTAATCGACTTGAAAGGGCGATTAGTGGCTGGAGAAAATGTCGCGGCTCTGCGGGAAAAAGTAGCGTCGCTGGTAACCGGCGGGCGAATTAACGCTGTATTGAATTTAGCCAACGTCGATTATATTGACTCTTCTGGTCTGGGAGCGCTCGTGATGTGCTTCACGACACTTCGAAAGGCGGAGGGGAAACTCAAGTTGCTGAACTTGACACGGCGCAACGTGGAGCTATTGGTGCTCACCAAACTGGAAACTGTATTTGAAGTTTTTGACGACGAGCAGCAGGCCATCAATAGCTTTTTCCCAAATCGCGAAATCAGACGTTTCGATATTCTAAATTTCATTCAACAACAAAAGGCTGATGGAAAGTTATGAAAGGAATGTTGGCGGAAGGATCAGCAGCACCAGAGTGCAAAATGCAGGGTTTAGACGGCAAAGTCATATCCTTGGCTGAAATTTCGAGGAACGGGCCGGCGCTGCTCGCGTTTTTCAAAATATCTTGCCCCACTTGCCAGTTTACTTTTCCGTTTCTAGAACGGCTTTCTAAGAACTCCACGCTCCAAGTAATTGGTATCAGCCAGGATGGACCTGAGGGCACTAACGAATTCAACAAAGTTTTTGGGGTGAGCTTTCCCACTTTGCTGGACACTGCCGCAAACGGTTACCAGGCGAGCAACGCATTTGGGATATCGAACGTTCCATCTTTATTCCTGATTGAAACCGATGGCACCGTTTCTGCGGCGGAGCAAGGATTCACCAAGCCGCTGCTTGAAGAATTGGGCGAACGGGCGGGGGTAACTGTATTTCAGCCAACCGATAAGGTGCCGCTTTATAAGCCTGGTTGAGGATCACGAAACTAGCCGTCCCGTGAGGATGGAGCTTAAGAAAGCCAGACACAAAAAAGCAGGACCACTCGATTTTGTTTCAAGACCTACGCTAAACTAAAAGGACAGCATGGCATTAATTGGTGAAATTTTCGGTTCGGCGGCGGCTATCGCCAAAGGTATGGGCGTCACTTTCAAGGAAATGATGCAGCCCACTGTGACGGAAGATTACCCGGATGCTCCGGTGAACTTCCAGGAAAGGTATCGCGGTTCGCATGTATTGCAGCGCGACGCTCATGGCATGGAAAAGTGCGTAGCTTGTTTTCTGTGTGCCGCAGCATGCCCTGTAAATTGCATTTACATTGAAGCGGCGGAAAATACCGAACAGAAGCGAATTTCCGGCGGCGAGCGATATGCTGAGGTTTACAATATTGACTACTCGCGCTGCATTTTTTGCGGGTTCTGCGTGGAAGCCTGCCCGACGGATGCCATCACGCACGGTCACGGGTTTGAGTTGGCAAGTTACAACACTTCAACGTTGGTGATGCGCAAGGAAAACATGCTGGTGCAGATTCCAGCTGGCGTACATGCCCCAGTAGTGCATGAAGAAGCAGCAGGCGGCCACTAAGGCGCAGCCTGAGCATCCTATCAATTAAAGTTATTTACTTAAGCACGTCCATTCAATTTCATCTAGAGGTCCTATCAGATCACCGTTCTTGGGGCTCGGGTGACCATGAGCTAAACTCATCTGAGTTGCCTGCATAGGTTTTCAGAAACAGAGGAGGTTGAACGATGGAGCGACAAGATCACTTCGCGAGGTTTCAGGGTGTCATCAGCAGTCTAGATGAAATTCGCGAACACATCGGCGAGCCGGTGCCGCCCGTGGTCGCTAAGGTCATGGACCACATCGACCCCGTGTCGCGTGCCATTATCGAGAAGTCACCCTTCATCGTCATGGCCTCAGCAACTCCTGATGGTTACCCGGATATTTCTCCCAAGGGCGATCCCGTCGGCTTCGTGAGAGTGCTTGACGAAAAGTATTTGGCGATCCCAGACCGGCCCGGTAACAATAGAGTTGACACGTTCGGGAATCTTCTCCAGAATCCGTACCTCGCGATCCTTTTCATGATTCCGGGGAAAGGCGAAACGTTGCGGATCACCGGGGAAACGCGCATCGTTCAAGACCTGCCGCTGCGCGAAAGCATGGCAATCGCTGGCCGTGTTCCAGCTTTCGCGATTGTGATGCGTGTGGAGCGTGTTTTGATCCACTGCCCAAAGTGCGTTGTTCGAGCGAAGCTGTGGCAGCCGGACCATTGGCCGGATTCCTCGAATACGGCCGGAATCGCCGAGGCCATGATCGCGCACGCCAAGCTCGACACAACGCCGGAAGAATTGGAGGCTATAGCAGAGCGAGAGGGGCTTAAACGGTTGTATTAGGTTCCGACGGCTCCCTATATGATAGGGATGCCCGAGTGTACTTAATAGTGGGTGCCAAGGGCGGTAGGTCCTTGCGCATGAAAGAGCAAACAAGACGGTATCGGAATGACGTAGCTCAGCTGCGACAGCTCTTTACCGGCGACCACTAACCTTTCATAAGAATTGAACATCTCTGCAAGCAAGTATTTTATCGTCATAAGTCAGCAATGGAATTTTCATTTCGATTGCTGTTGCGGCTATTAAACGGTCTGCAGGATCCTCGTGTTCCATTTTGAGTGTACGGGACCGTGACGCTACGGCAAATGTAAGTGGCGCTTCCCGAACCGGCAGAGTTCGCAAAGCAGTTTGAATCCATAGACCTGCCGGCTGATCCACCACCAATCTTCTCTTTTCTATTAAAAGATGAAATTCCCAAATGCTGATTGGACTCAGCAAAACATCGTTATCCATCTTCTCAATGCAATGCTTGTGTTTGGTTGAAAGACGACTGTCCCCAAGTAAATACCAAATCCAAGCATGGGTATCCAGAAGAATTTTCATTTACGCAACGCATCCCATTCGATTCCTTCTACAGGTGTGATTAAATCACCGACAGGCCCGAGCAGAGTTCCCTTCATTGCTCCAAATGACTTTTTACGATCCTTCGACGGTGGTGGATGAACTATAGCTAGCAGTTCACCATTCTTTAGAATCTCAATCGGCTCGCCCGTCTGGCGAACCTGTTCTAGCAACCGAAGACAAACGGCTTTAAATTCTGAAACGTTGATTTGATGCATAGTACGACTATAGTCACTCTTCGTGACTATAGTCAATCGTGTCCCTTTGAAGCAATCACTGATTAAACCAATCATGGGAGGTTCTTGTACACTATTGCTATGACTCGCCGTGATTTATTAGCTGCGCTCTCTGCTGGTCCACTGGTCCAGGCTGCCACCGAAAAGCTTCCGCCCGCACCCCCTGTAGCCCTTGCCCGTTGCCAATCCTATGACGAGGGACTGGACACAACACTCTCCACCATGTTTGATCAACTCGGCGGATTGGGGCGCGTTGTGAAGAACAAGACAGTTACGGTGAAACTGAATCTAACCGGCTCCCCTGCCCTCAAGTTTCAAGGCCGACCTTTGGGAGTCACTCACTATTCGCATCCTAAAATGGTTGGAGCAGTTGCGCAACTGCTTGTGAAAGCCGGTGCCAAGCGGGTTCGTTTTGTGGAAAGCTGCTGGGCTACCGGCGGTCCACTTGAAGAATACATGCTAGATTCGGGTTGGAACGTCCGTCAGTTGAAATCTATTTCGCCGAACGTCATTTTCGAAAACACCAACGCCCTAGGGTCCGGCAAGAAATATCACCGGTTCAAAGTTCCCGGCGGAGGCGCGATCTTCCCCGCCTATGATTTAAACAAAGCCTACGAAGATACGGACGTGATGATGAGCATGGCCAAGCTGAAGGATCACGCCACTTGTGGCATCACCCTGGCAATGAAGAATATGTTCGGAATCACCCCGGCCTCAATCTACGGTGACGACGCAGGGAAGGACGAGCCGAATGAAAGCCCAACAAAGGGCCGAGTGGAAACTTGCCATGTTGGCAAACGGCAACCCGCCTTTTGTTCGCCAGCGGAATCGAATAAGGATTCCAGCCGTGAGCCTGGTTATCGCATGCCTCGCATTGTTGCGGACCTGAATGCCGCCAGACCCATCGACATCGCGCTCATCGATGGAATTGAAACCGTGGCTGGTGGCGAAGGTCCTTGGATCCGGGGAATTCGCCGCGTAACCCCAGGGCTGTTGTTGGCAGGTTTCAACGCCGTCACCACCGACACGGTTGGCACGGCAGTTATGGGTTACGATCCCAGAGCGCCTAAAGGTTCGGCTCCATTCCAGAAATGCGACAATACTCTACTGCTAGCTGAGGGTCTTAGCCTGGGAAGTGCGGATCTAAAGCGTATTGAAGTGCGGGGTATTTCCATAGCTGCAGCCAAATATTCTTTCATCGCATAGAGATACAAGCTAAACTAGAGGGAAATGGCCGGAAAGCATAAAGCAGAATGGCGATCCTGAACTCTCTACTTTCCTCACTGCCCAAATTCAGTTGGACAGCGGCGGTTGATATCGCCATTGTCGCGCTGCTTATTTACAATTTCATTTTGATTGTCCGCGGTCGCCGTGCTGCGAACATCCTTACAGGCGTTGGCACTTTGGTGCTGATCTATGGACTTGCCAGCTATTTCAAACTGGAATTGCTAAGAACAAGCTTGGCGAATCTAGCACCATACAGCGTTTTTGGCTTGATCGTGATGTTTCAATCTGAGATCCGGCGCATCCTGGCGCGGCTGGGCAGAAGACGCATGGTAGGGTTCGGTTCCCGCGCAAAGCGGCGCGAGGCGATTGACGAAATCCTATTAGCCGTGCAGCAACTAGCTCAGACTCGGACTGGCGCGTTGATCGTTATGGAACGCGACATTGGCCTGCGAACATTCGTTGAAAGCGGCGTGCCTATGGATGCTGTACTTTCCAGAGATCTGCTGCTTTCCATCTTTCAACACGGCGGAGCTATGCACGATGGCGCGGTAATTGTGCAAGGCGATCGAGTAGCCGCTGCGGCCTGTTTTTTACCTCTTACAATGAAGCCGGATTTGGCACGCTATTTGGGAACCAGGCACCGGGCTGCCATTGGCGTTACCGAAGAAACGGATTGCATATCCATCATCGTCAGCGAAGAGACAGGCAAAATATCGATTGCAACATTCCGTGAAATCGAACAGGATTTGACCATTGAGAGGTTGGAAAGCAGGCTGATGAACCACTTTGGCCGCAGATTTCAGGAAAACAACAAGAGCTTCCGTCCCTCGACTGAATCTGCTGAGCTATCTATAGAACCCAAGGATGTTAGATAGTAATGAAACACCTTCGGTGGCTAACAAATAACTTTGGTTGGAAAGTTCTGAGCATTGCCGTAGCTTTCCTGCTTTGGCTGGCGATTGTCGGAGAACCGGAACAATCCATGGCTATCAGCGTTCCCATTGAATACAAGAACATTCCAGCAGATCTGGAGATCAGCTCAGAGGTTCCCGATAAATTGCGGGTGGAAGTGCGTGGACCTTCGCGCAGGCTCAGTCCAGCCGCACTTGCGGCTTCAGCGGTGGTCATCAATCTTGCCTCAGCCAACCAACCCGGTGAGCGCACATTCACAATTGAAGAGGCAAATTTGGAACTGCCCGCCGGAGTGACCATGAGCCGTGCCGTACCATCGCAGATTCGAGTGAAGTTTGAACGCAGAACTGCGAGGGATATCCCCATTCACATCACATTTGAAGGAGAAGCCAAATCGGGGTACTTGATTAAGAGAAGTGAGGTGAGTCCGCAAGTTTTGCGAATAATTGGTCCAGAAAGTAGGGTCAATCAGGTAATGTTCGCCGAAACAGATCCGATAGATATAAGAGAGCTTACTGGTTCTAGCGTATATCGAGCGCAGACCTTTGTAGGCGACCCGCAGGTGCGCATTGATGGAACAGGCGCCGTGACGGTTCAAATCGAAATGGAAAGGATTCCCGTAAAGTGAGCATAAAAAGACAGTTATTTGGAACCGACGGAATTCGCAGCGTTGCCGGTGAATACCCTTTAGACCGTCCTACAGTGTATGCAATTGGTTGTGCACTGGGGAAATGGGCAAAGAAGACAGCTGCAGGCGGTGCTGCTGAAATCGTCATCGGCATGGATACCCGTGAATCGGGGCCGTGGATTGCTGAAATGGTGGCCGGTGGAGCCGCCCAGTTTGGCGTTACAGTGCGCTTTGCAGGCTTGGTGACCACTCCAGGAGTGGCTTACCTTACTCGGAGCCGTGATTTTGTTGCTGGCGTAATGATCTCAGCCTCGCACAACCCTTTTCAAGACAATGGCATTAAAGTTTTCGGCCACGATGGTTACAAGCTTTCCGACGATCGTGAAGCGGAAATGGAAACAGTGATCTTCGAGGTGTTGTCGAAGAAGGAAACACCGAAATCCATGAGCTTAACCGTGGATGAGGGGTTGGACGCTGCCTACGTGGATTTTCTGGCATCCAGTTTCCAAGGGTCGTTGAAGGGAAAAAAATTCGTTCTGGATTGTGCCAATGGGGCGTCGTCTCATTTGGCACCGGAGCTTTTTGAACGGCTTGGAGCAGAAGTAATCACTCTTTCCGCCGAACCGGATGGCCGCAATATTAATTTGGGTTGCGGAGCCTTGCATCCTGAGCGACTCCAGAAGGCGGTGGTGGACGCCGGAGCAGATGCCGGAGTAGCGTTTGATGGCGATGCGGACCGCGCCATGCTGGTGAGCGCTTCCGGGCGGGTTGTGGACGGGGATCACATGTTACTGATCGCCGCACGTGCCTTAAAGGCTCAAGGGAAGTTGCCCGGTGATGTGGTCGTGGCAACAGTTATGTCGAATATGGGTTTAGAGGTGGCATTGGAGGCTGAAGGGATTCGGCTTGACCGCACGCCCGTTGGCGACAAGTACGTGTTGGAAGAGATGATCCGTATTGGTGCGGCAATCGGTGGGGAGCAATCTGGTCACGTCATTTTTCACGAGTACGCAACCACTGGCGATGGAATGTTGACCGCCATGCGCATTTTCGAGGAGATGGCGAAAACCGGCAAGAGCATGGATGAACTGGCTAAGGGTTTGGAGATTTATCCACAGCGTTTAGTAAATGTACGAGTGCGTGAGAAAAAGCCGATGAGTGACATTCCTCCGGTGATGGATGCGATCCGCGAATGCGAGAGTTATTTTCACGGCAAAGGGCGGGTTTTAGTGCGCTATTCAGGCACAGAAGCGCTGGCCCGCGTCATGGTGGAAGGTCCTGAACTGATCCATGTGGAAAGATTTGCGGAATCTGTTGCCGCAGTACTTCGCCATGAACTGGGCGCGTGACATATCATATTCTTCATGCGTCCAATAATTTTGCTTCTCATTTGTGCCGCCAGTCTGGTGGCACAGGGACCAAGGGTCCACATAAAGACTTTGCCTGGTGAAGATTGGGCTCCGCTTTTCAACGGGAAGGATCTTTCCGGCTGGGTGGAAGTAGGCAAAGAAAAATGGCTTGTCGAAAACGGCACGCTGCATGGTATGGCCGTTAGCAAAGACTACGGTTACTTGAAGACGGCGAAGAACTACAAAGATTTCCATTTGACCTTGAAGTTTAAGTGCGAAGGGGACGGCAATAGCGGTGTGTTCTTCCACTCTGAATTCAAGCCGGGTACTGCCGATGTCACTCAAGGATTGCAATTTGAAATCGATTGCACCATTGGCGAACATACGGGCGGAATCTACGGCGATGGACGCGGCTGGGTTGTTTGGCCTGCGCCGGAAAACGAAACCGTCGTTCGTCAGGATGATTGGAATGAGTATCTTTTGAAAGTGGAAGGGAATCGCTACATTTCACGCCTGAACGGTGTGGTGATGATTGATTTCACCGACCCGAAGCCGAAGTCCTTTGACGGTGGGATCTCGCTCCAACTTCATTCCGGCGGATCAGGCAACATGCGGTTTAAAGATATTATGATCCGCGATTTGACGAAGCGCTAAATCCTCGCTTTAAACCAGCAAGCAATGGGAGACCGCTGCAGATCCAGATAAACCAGTCGCCATGGCGGCTGTAAAAGGTGGTCTGTTGGATCCAGGAAAACGGCAGCCGGGCGGATGTTTCCACAAATTCGGGGATCCGCTTGGCAATGTGGCCGGTAGGATCGATGGCCACAGTGTGCCCATTGTTGGTGACTCGCAGCAACCAACGATTATTTTCCACAGCTCGCATACGAGCCAATTGCAGGTGTTGTTCCCGTGCGCTGGTACGGAAGAAATAGCCATCGTTGGTCAGCATCACCAGCACCTCGTCTCCTTGAGCCACAAACTCCCGAACGTGACCCGGTAGTGCGGATTCATAGCAGATGAAGACGCCAACCCGATGACCATTTACCGCAAAATCAGAAATGGCTTTTCCTGCGGCAAATGTTCCGGCTTCGGCACTCACTTTGTTCACCCAGGAAAAAATCGATGGCACATACTCGCCAAAAGGAACCAAGTGCATTTTGTCATAGCGACCCATGATCTTCCCTTCGCGATCGATGAATTCTGCCGAATTTAGCGGGTCGCCTTTAGGATCGTGGACAACTGTTCCCAGCACTACGGGAACGCCCGATTGTTTAGCCACGCGCGTCACATGCTCCCGGAAAATGGCGTCTTGTTCGTAATAGACGGGTGCCGGAAGTTCGGGCCACAGCACCATTACAGGTTTGCCTTCGCCGCGCATTAGCGCACTTTCCAGACTCAAGCCAGCCAGTCGTTGCTCAAGTCCCTGAACGGATTCCCAGGTCCACTTTGTGGTCTCCGGATCGATATTGGGTTGCACCGTGACTGCAGATTCGGTGGGGATCGCCGGCTTAGGGATGGCGGGTAAAAAAGCCAATAAGATCAAGGCAATTATTGGAGCTGCAGCATTGACTGGCCGTCGCAGCGCTGTCAGCGCAATTACCGAACCGGTCATCGCAAATAGAAATGAGAGCCCGTAAACACCAACCCACGGTACCAAACGCAATGGCAGCATTCCCATGTCGATGCCTGGGTTCCCCAATAGCAGCCAGGTGAAGTCTGTGGTGGGTTGCTGAGACCATTCCATAAATGTCCAAAGACAAGGAATCAACAGCACAGCGGCGCGCGATGGGATCAATACCGCTGCAAACAAAGAGAACAGCCCGTAATGAATGGAACGGATAAAACAGTAAACCAGGAGCGTGCCAAAACCACCCCATTCGCCCATGCCTCCATGCACGGCCAGCACTGGTGCGAACCAGTAGTAGACACCTAGAGAATGGATAAATCCGGCGAAATAGCCGAGCAAGAAGCGGTGTTTTGCCCGCCACTCCGACGCCACAGCAAAAACCAAAGGGGCCAACGTCAAGGGAGCAAGCCAATACCAGTTCCATCCAGGGTAGATCACCACTAGACACAGGCCGGTTAACAGAGCTAAGAAATAGTTTCTGGCGTTGGCATTCACGCGATGGGTATTTTCCCCGTCGCCTCTTCTTCCACTACGTCGGCCATGTAGGACGACCGGACAAAGGGACCGCTGAAGACCATTTGGAAACCAACGGAAAGACCGAAATCACGGAGTTCGTCGAATTCATCCGGAGTAACATATCGATCAACAGGAAGATTGCGCCTAGTGGGTTGCAAGTATTGTCCGATAGTGGCAACTTGAGCACCTGCATTCCGGATATCGCGCAATAGCTGCTTCACCTGATCCTGCGTTTCACCCAGCCCAACCATCAATCCCGATTTCACCAAAGCCTCTGGACGGTGTTTCCGGGCGAAAGAAAGCACATCCAAAGATTGCTGATATCCAGCCTGGGGCCTTACCGACCGGTAAAGCCGCTGGACGGTTTCCATGTTGTGGTTATAAACGTGTGGTCCGGCATCCAGCACGCGAGCAACGGCGCTCATGTCACCATTGAAGTCCGGAGTGAGCACCTCAACCCGTGCATTCGGAAGGGCACGCTTCACTTCGCTCACCGTTTCAGCCCAATGATGCGAACCACCATCGGGTAGCTCGTCCCGATTCACGCTGGTAATCACCACGTAGCTTAGCTTCATTTGCGCCGCCATACTGGCTACATTCAACGGTTCCACGGGATCTAGACCAAAGTCCTGCTTTCGCGGATTCCCTTTGGGAACGGAACAAAATCCACATCCACGAGTGCAGATATTTCCCAAAATCATGAATGTGGCAGCTCCACGATGGAAGCACTCGTGAATATTGGGGCACCTTGCCGATTCGCAAACAGTGTGAAGATTTAGTTGCCGCAATTCCCGTTTCAGCAAGTGTACTGATTCGTTGTGTGTTTCAGACTTGCGAAGCCATTGCGGAAGACGCGGCCGCATTGCGCCAGCAATTTGAACTAAAGGTTGGGAAGTGTCACCCACTTCTAATATTTTTTCACGATGGCGCCTTTTACGCCAATTTTTTCCAAATCAATTTTGGTTTGCGCAAGTGTTTCCTTATCCTTGATTGGTCCAATCAAAACACGGAATAGAGTGGCATTCGGTCCAGGAGCAACCAATGCGTTAAAGGATTTGTTACGAATGGAACCAGCCCAATCATCTGCACCTTTCTTGTCCACAGCGACAACTTGCAAATAGGTGCCTGTACCTGGTTCTCTAGCTTCGCCAGTAACCACAACCTTCGGCGGCTCCACGGGCTTTTTCTCAACAACCTTAGGTTCAACAGGCTTAGGTGTTTCCTTTTTCGGCTCCTCTTTTTTCCTTTCCGGTTCCTTGGGTTTTT
>JAYUSZ010000478.1:0-17023 GCA_043755435.1 Bryobacterales bacterium
TGCCGCAGTGCCTGGACGCATTCCGGAATACTCCCATGGCGTCGCAATCCACAGATCCACTCCTTGGGGGAAAAATCAATTGGTCTCCGGGATTCCTCGTCATGTATGTCCTGGGCTTTTTGATGTACGTGCCTGCGGTATGGCAATGCTTCAAGCGTCGTCAATTCGGGTTGCTCCTTTTCGGGTTGGCAATTCCCAACCTGTATCTGTTAGCGTTTCTTCTGAATGCAGTGGGCCTCTCCAGCTTTGCGAAATTGCTTGATCAATGGGTCACAATTATTGCTCCAAAGCTTGCTTTCCTCTGGTTCGCCTTAAGAGGGAGAGTCTTCTCGATTCCCTTTCTCCTTGCAACGGCGTTGATGCTCGCTGGCTCAACTTTGTTTCAAACCGATCTTCTGGCCCAGCCGTTTACATTCCTCATGCACACATTGGTACCCGTGGCGGTTTTCGTTCTGTGTGCAGCGCTGGTTCGGATCTTAGTGATGGCCGCCATTGAAAACAGCTATTTCCTGAAGAGCCTCGGCACCATGCGCCTGCTTCGGGCGGTTGGCCATTCAGCACTGTTGTGGATACCTATGGCGCTATTGTCCATCCCTTATTTCAAGATCACAGAAACGGTGCCCGAGGAATTCAAACTGGGACTATATGAAAACAAGCAATTGGTTTTGGACCCACGCACCTCTGATTTCCGCGACAACGCCCTGCTGACAACAGCCACCCGGTTTGATGACCTGATTACGGCGTTTAACTTCAGCCAAGAGAAACGGAAGCTGCAATCGAAAAGAGCTGGGTTGCAATTAACTGCTGCGGTAAACAGCGCGGCGGATGCGGCAACAGACGCGTCGAACCAGGCGGCTAACGAGCTAAATGCCCAGTTGAATATTCTGGCAGGCATAAAGATCAAAGAACCCGTATTAGCCACATTCGATGACGAGATTCCTCAGCGGCTTTCCTTCTCCTCTACAGATGTCGATTTATGGTGGCCGGCGGATAAGGCGGCAAATGCGGCTGGGGACTCTACCAAAGAAGGTATCAATGCTAATTACATGTCTATGCGGAAAAAGTGGCGGATAGACTTAGCGAAAAAATGCGAGGATGCCGAGGCGCTCAAACAAGAGAAAATAGCTGGTTTGCGGACCAGGGTATCTGATCTTCGGGCTAAGCAGGCCAGTTTGCAGAACAGCGCGGTTGCCGAACAGGCTTCATTGCAAAAGGGAGTACAGGCTCTTATTCAAACAACTCTAACGGACTCTAAGAGTCTAGTTGGGAGCATTCTGCTGAAAGCCAATCACGAAGTGCAAGACAAGATCTGGTGGGCGATTGTGTATTTCAGGGCCACTCACACTTTTTCATTCGTTCTGTTCGCCATTGTTTGTGTAAAGAGCTTCCTCTACGTCTTCGCCCGCGTGGCCTTCAACAAAGATACCGGCACATTTATTTCATTGGGCAACGCCGAAGGAGAGAGACCGCCCGCCGTTGAATCCCAAATTACACAGACGGGCAGCACTTACGTCATTCCGGGCGGTCAGACAGCAACATACTACGTATCCCGCAAGTTTCAATCGCGAGGCAAGGCACCGCGATTTGCCATCCCTCAGCCGCTGCACGGTCCCATTGCCCGCATCCTGCACGGCAAAGTGACCATGAACAAGGTGGTGATGCAGCCGTCCGACAAAGCCGTTACTTATACCGCTACCCAGGGAGCCAATTTCCTGGAATGGAATTTGCGCGAGGGGGAAGTGGTGCTATTCGACTTTCATCATTTCGTGGGTATGAGCGAAGAACTGAAAATTTCAACTTTAATCAGTCCCCGGCTTTCCACTTTGCTGCTGGGCAAGTTCATTTTTTCAACCGCCACCGGGCCTGGCAAGTTAATTCTGATGACCAGCGGGCGTGCGGAAATTACAAACAAAGATGAAGCGGGGGACAGCCTGCCGCCAGAGCGTTTAGTGGCCATGCCGATGGAAACGCGATTGTACGCCGAAAGCGAAATGGGCCCATTGGATGTTTACTTGAGTACGGCTTACATACGGCCTGAAGCGGGTGGGCAGTTGATTGTCGATGTGGATAGCCAACGCGGATCGGGCGTAGGTTTGGGCCGTTTTTTCCGGCACTTTATTTGGCCGGGATAGATGGATGGAACCGGTCCCCAAATTAGCTTGCCCCTCGTGGCGAGGAAAGGGATCCAGGCCGATCTGGTTCCCATGACGTTGTTGACTTGTCATCATAAGAACAGCGAGATAGGTCACCCACAGGTGAGACTGAAGTACTTAAAGAAGGCCGCCAAAAGGGTACACAATATCCAGTCCGCTCGCTTAGAGTGGTTGATGATTCTAATCAGGATTAATTCAATTAACTATCAGAACTCCACTGTGGCTGAATAGTGCGCCCGTCGCTCGCGCCGGTAACTCTGCCGAAATTGGCATTGGTGATAGCAGTATTTGGGTTATTCCAGCGCACAAAGTTGAAAGGATTGTTGATATCGGCACGTCCACTGCCCTGAAGCGCTCCCCGGTGAAACCGCGAACCCAATCGAAGACCCGGGCGGTGTTGCCCATCGAGGTCACGAGCGGGCTCGAAATCTCGGGATTGGTCACCTTGAAAGGACTGCCCCCCACATAATTAATTGGCACAAACATTGGCGAAGCCGAGAGCGGCGATGCCACTGCCTCCTGCAATCGAGAGAGCTGCCGCGCTTTTGAAGCGGACGTAGCCAGTGATCTGAAATCCACCAACGAGCAATCCCCGTACCCCGCCTTTGGAAAGAAATTTCTTGCCCTGGCCGCAAGGTAATTCATAGGAGCCGCTGGCCACAAAACGCGCGGCGGACCCTCGGTGCTGACGGAAACCTCACCAGCGCGGTTGTTGGGGTTCTGAATGGCGCCTTCCGTTCACCCGGGCGGCCCGCGTGGAAAGGCCACTCGTTCAGAGTCCACCTGCTTGCGAGGGACTTCGAAAGGAAATAAGCTGATCTGGTTTTCCAATGACGACCTGTTGTTGGTGGGATGGCGTGGTGACGGATCGCGCCGTAAGTACGACGGCAGCCAAAAAAGAAGTAACTGGGCAGGCTGAAAAATATTTAATGGGAAAGCGGCATAAAAACAGGAATCGATTTTGGGAAAGCTATGTTAGTCTAACTTTACTTATTACTACTAAGTGAAGGACAGTGCCAAGATGTTCAAACAATCCATGGTGTTTTGTGGTTTATTGGCAGCAACTGCCTCGGCTGCGATTGTAACTACGAACGTTGGTGGCGACGCAACAACGGCAAGCATCCAACCTGGAGTGGATAATTTCCGAACCCTGCTGGGAGCCAACAATGGTGTGGGCGGGTCGTTTGGTTCAGGCCGGCGCGAAATCAACTGGGACGGCGTTGCGGCTGGCTTTAGCGATCCAAATTTTCTTCCTGCAAATTTCTTCAACGCAAACAGCGCACGCGGTTTGGTGATGAGTTCCAATGCCGGCAACCTAGTGGTTACCACAAATGGCTTGTCGGACTTTGCCCCTTTCAGTGCTGCCAAATTTCTGGCCCTGACAGGTGCGGGTAACCAACTCGACGTGACATTCTTCGTCCCAGGCACAGCCACAGCCGCAACTGTATCCGGCTTTGGTGCAGTCTTCCTGGACGCCGACCTTGGCATCGCAAACATTGAAGCCTTCTTTGCGAATGGCACATCGGCCGGAGTGTTTGATGTAGCCGACACAAGCGTGTCCACTTTCGGCTTTTCCTTCCTCGGCATCTCTGGCAACGCTGGGGAGCGGTTCTCACGATTCCGCCTGACTCTTGGCGATGGTGGGACTCTTCTAAGTGGTACTTGCTCGGACGATTGCGTAATGGTAGATGATTTCATTTACGGTGAACCTCAGGCAGTTATCCCTGAGCCAGCACCAATGTTTATTGTTGCCGCCGGACTAGTCGTGCTGGCGCTTCTTAGACGCGAAGGAAGGTCTGGCTAAACGCAACCAACCTTATAAATTAGAACACCACTTTGGCACCGAATTGCATCTTTCGAGGCTCATTCCCCTGGCTTCGGATGATACCGAATGTGGCGGATGTCACAGTGGAATCGGGTCCGCCCATACGAACACGATTGGCGATGTTGAAGGTCTCCATTCGAAGAGTGAATTTTACCTTTTCTGTAATATCAATGTTCTTTGCCAGGGAGAAGTTTTCGTTCAAATTCCAAGGTGAGCGAGACTTCGGATTGTTTTTAGTGACGTTGCCGATACCCGCGTTCAATTGGGCCTGGGTCAGTTTCTTGCCGTCAGGGCCAACTTGGAATTTGCTTGCATCCCACCAGACGTCTTTGAATGGATCAAATTTGTCTCCAGAAACGGGTGCGCGCCAGCCTTCATAGGAATTGACGAAAACGCGGTTCCCAGCACCGCCAGGAATAGCACTGAAACCTGGCCCAACGCTGAGAGGCGTACCGGAAGCGTATTCCATGAACCCCGACAGACCCCAGCCGCCCAGAATCTTATCCTGTAAACCGGTCATATTGAAATGTCTACCGCGACCGAAAGGCAGCTCGTAACTAAATGCCTGGCGGATGACGTGAGTCTGATCGTCCCAACTTAGGGCTTTTTGCAATTTGCGATTATAGTGATCAATGCTATCGCGGCCCACAGTTACAGCACTATCGGCATTTGAAAATAGCTTTGACAACACGTAACTGGTCAAAAGAGTCAAACCAGAAGAGTAACGTTTGTCGAGTTTGACAATCATGGCGTTGTAAGTTGAGTCACCTGTGCGTTCGCCTACTGAGGACGGTTGGCCTCCGCTGGTGGCAACATCACCATAGTGCGGGAATGGCTTCAGTGATTGTGCAACACTTCCGTTGAAGCCGGCATAAGGCGGCTTCAGGCCTGCGGCTACTGCGGCTGGCGAAGTGATGCTGGCTAGCAAAAGATCGCGCCCGTACTGCGTAAAATATTTGGGATCCATCTGGTTGATGTTCAGGATAGAAGAAGAAAGGTGTACACCGCGGGTGCCAGTGTAACCAATACTGGCGACAAAGTTCTTGGGTAACTGCCTTTGAATATCCAGGTTCCAGCTATAGAATTCGGGAGGACGACCGGAGTCATCTTTTTGCCAGAAGTAAGTAGTGCCGCCCAGGTCAGTGGCTGGACCACGGAAGGGCGGGGCAGTCCAGGCAGGAAGGCCAGCGTCGAGATTGAAATAAGTAAATGCCGGTAGATTACCCGTTCCGAAAGTGCTATTCAGGATCAACCCCTGAAAGTGAGTACTGCCGCCTGTGGTCTTGATTGCCCCGTAGGACTTACCGCCAAAGGCGCGAATAACGGTACCTGGTTTAGCTTGATAGGCGATTCCGACGCGCGGAGAAAAGGCCTTCTTATATGTATCGAATGGGTGCGCCTGCCCATTGCACTCCTTACAGCTGCCCGTATAGACAGTGGAGCCTTTTAATCCGCCGACAACAGGATTTGGAACAGATGGATCGAAATTCATGAAGCCTGCCGGTTCACCATAGCTGCCGAAATCAGACCAATCCTTCACGTTAAGTACAGCACCGCCGCCAATGGGTCCGGTGTACTCCCAACGAAGACCAAGATTCAATGTTAGCTTCTTAGTTACACGCCAATCATCCTGGAAAAACCCACCGTAATACTTCCAAGTTTGGATAACAGCGCGAGGTGTTTCCAAACCCCAGTTAGTTGCTTGGCCAAGCAGGAATGAGGCGAAGCCGTTTCCGGTAAGGCCAGTAGTGTCGCCAGGAAGTGTGGTGGGACCGGTACCAAAATCAAAGCTGCCGTTGGGCCGATGCTGGCCTCCGCCCCACCATTCATCCTTCGTGTAGAAAAACCCGGTTTTCAATGTGTGCGAGCCTTTGACAATAGTAAGGTCGTTGGTAATTGTGAGATCGCGTCCCCGATCGAATCCCCAGGAAGAACCGCTCCAGCCAGAGTATCCGCCCATGGTGATTGCGGTGAGCGCACGATCAGGTCCAGGTGTGTTCTTTAGGCCAATTTTTTCTGCCCACTTTGCGTTCGGATCAATGGAATTAAGAGTGGTTAAACCGCCCGCCTCGCGCTGATAGTTGACGCGGAGGCTATTCAGGATGCGGGCGCTGACGGTGCGATCCCACGAGAAACGACCGGAGGCATTCTTGCGGTACCACACGGAACCTCCATTGAAGGGAACAGGAAGGCCTGGAGGGCCATCGGGACCGAAGTCGTCGTCCTTGGTTCCGTTCATATAGAGAAACGAAAATTTGTTGGCGATGTTTAACTGATGGTCACCCCGAATACTAAATTTGTTCCAAGGAGAGATGTTGGTTCCTTTGTCGCGGAAGTAGTTGCGGTTGATTGGGGAGCCTGCAACGTTTGGCACCATTTCGGCCGGACGCAAGGCAATGTACTTACTTGCGACACTGCTAAACCGGCCTTTAGGAATTGCGTTGTTAGCGAAGGGTAGACGGTTATAGGTGCGGCCATCGGCGTTCAAAACAGTAGTAGCTGGATCGTAAATTGGCATTAACTGGGTTGTGCCATTAGCACTGGTGCGGACGAAATTGCGGAAGTCGCCTTCATACATTTCGGTCAGCGGAACGGTGCTGAAGCTTGGAGTGTTTCCACTCCGATTGCGAAACCCTTCGTAGCTTGCGAAGAAGAATGTCTTATTGCGGCCGTTATAGATTTTTGGAATCAGCACTGGACCACCAACGGTAAAGCCGAAATCATTCTGCTTCAGAACTGGGGCGCTTTGAGCAAAGAAGCCGCGAGCATCGGTGGCGTTGTTGCGGAGGAACTCAAACGCATTGCCGTGGAACTGGTTTCCACCCGCTTTTGTAACGAAGCTGATCTGGCCCATGGCTCGTCCGTATTCGGCTTTCATACCTGCGCTTTCCACAGTAAATTCGGCGATCGCATCTACAGGGACGGAACTGATCGGAGCGCGTTCCGTCTGATACTGTGTGGATGCACTGGTGAGTGATGTACCGTCCATACTCATTTCCCAACCGGAGCCTTGCGCGCCACCGATCCGGAAACCATTAGCAGTTTTTACTTCAGGGGCTATGATTGCCAAATTGAATACATTGCGGATCTGACCAGCGACAACCAGTGGCAGATCCTCAATTAATTTTGTTGTGAGGTTAGTAGCTACTCGTGTGGATTCTGTTTCAAGCGAGGTGGCCTGCGCTTGAACTTGCACAGACTCAGTTAGTGTGCCAATTTCTACAGAGAAATCGAGGCGCAGGGTGCTGCCAGAAGTTACTTCCACCTTGGAACTTACTGAGCGTTTGAAGCCTGCCGATTCCACCGTCACACGGTAAATACCAATAGTCAGGGCTGGAAGCGTGTAGTCCCCAGAATCTGTCGTCGAAGTTTCAGCAACGGTATTTGTCGAAAGTTGTATCGCAGTGACCTTTGCACCGGCAACTGCTGCACCACTTGGGTCTTTGACAATTCCCGTCAGCGATCCTCTATCCAATTGCGCAAACAAAGGCAAAACAAGAAAGGCAAGCTTCAAGAATCGCATAGACTAAGTTCTCCTAGATTGGTGGAACTCTATCACACTTTTGTGTTGAATTGTTTTGTCTGGTTTGGACACGGCCTGGGAGCAACGAACCATGTTGTCATTCAGAGTATGCTGATCATGTGCGAAGGCGAATAGGCAAGAGGTATTGGTTGACTGCGGTTCTGGGATTATTGGCGTTGTTACCCAAGGTTGAATGGGGACAGGGTATGGCCAGCCGTGGGGCTTCAGCGCTGCCAGAGCCGTCTCCTTCGGGACTTCCATTTGCCGTATCCTTCAACGATGTTGCGGCGGTAGCTGGACTGCGCACACCCTTGATTTCAGGAGGCGAAAAGCGAAGATACATCATAGAGACGATGGGAACTGGCGTTGCGTTTCTGGATTACGATGATGACGGTTGGATGGATGTATTTCTAGTCAATGGGTCCCGCTTTGAACCCGTGCCTGCCGGGCCGAAACCGACGAATCATCTATACCGGAATAATCGCGATGGCACTTTTCTCGATGTGACAAATAAGGCAGGTTTGACGCACAGAGGGTGGGGGCAAAGCGTAACCGCAGCCGATTACGATAACGATGGCCATGTTGATTTGTTTGTCACTTATTGGGGCCGTAATATTTTGTATCGCAATCTGGGCAATGGGACCTTTGTTGATGCATCCAATAGTGCTGGAGTGGTAGCAGATCCTGCGCGATGGGGAAGTGGCGCAAGCTTTATCGACTACGATCTGGACGGCGATCTGGACCTGTTCGTGGCTAACTATCTGACCCTGGATCTGCGCTTAACGCCACTTCCGGGGAAAGACCCGAATTGCGCCTGGTTGGGGATTCCAGTATTCTGCGGACCACGCGGGCTTCCGTTTGCCAGCAACCTGCTGTATCGCAACAATGGTGATGGCACGTTCGCTGATGTCTCCGCTGCCTCTGGCATTGGCGCACCCCAGAAGACGTATGCACTCGGAGTATTGGCAGCGGATTTGGACGGCGACGAATGGCCTGATCTTTACGTCGCAGGTGATTCGTCGCGGAGCCTTTTTTACCACAACAACCACAATGGCACTTTTTCCGAACGTGCAACCTACACCGGCCTGGCTTATGACGAAAACGGTTTGGAGCAGGCAGGCATGGGTTTGGCGCTTGGTGACTATGATGGCGACGGTCTTTTGGATATCGTCAAGACAAACTTTGCTGACGATTACCCGAACTTGTACCGGAACATCGGCAAGGGTGGATTTACGGACCGGGCGCTTTTCGCCGGTCTCGGTATTCATCCGCAATATGTGCTTTGGAGCGCGATTCTTGCCGATTTTGATAACGATGGATGGGCTGATCTATTCCTTACAGCGGGACACACTTTCGCCGAGGTGGACCGGCTTAAGACAATTCAGCGTTTTCGGAATCCCAGGCTTTTATATAGGAATCTAGGCAACGGGAAGTTTGAGGATGTTTCAAAAATGGCGGGCCAAGCAATGCGGGCGGAACATTCCAGCCGCGGTGCAGCAAGTGGAGATTTCAATAATGATGGTAGCTTGGATCTGTTGATCATGAATATGAATGAACCCCCTTCTTTGTTGAAAAACACCAATAGCAGTGGTAATCATTGGTTCACCGTGAAACTAACCGGAACAAGATCCAACCGCAGCGCGATAGGTGCCAAAGTGCGCATGGAAGCAGGTGGGCGGGTGCAGACTGGAGTTGTACTCAGCCAATCGGGTTATTATTCATGCAACGATCCCAGGCTGCATTTCGGACTGCGAACGGCTGCTAAAGTGGACCGACTGGATGTCATCTGGCCAGGCGGGCAAGTGGAGACGTGGAGGAATCTGCCGGCAGACAAAATCTTCACTGCAATAGAAGGGTCAGCACCGCAATGAAGTTAACTTGGGTGTTTCTGTTTCTAGTAACACCGGAGCTTGCACAAACTGCTGCACAACTTGCGGCAGCCGGAGCCGAACATCTGGAGGCCAATCGGACGGTACAGGCCCGTTCCGCGTTTGAGCAGAGTCTTCTTATGAACCCCACTGAGTTCGAGGCACTGTCGGGTTTGGGCTTTCTAATGTACTCACAAGAGCAGTTTGCGGAAGCCCGCCGCTTTCTTGAAAGAGCCCTGGCGGTGAGGCCACAATCGTTTCAAGCGCGGTTTCTATTGGGCGCTTCTCTTGTGCAGCTGAAGGATCAAAAGGCGGCAATTTTGCAGCTAAATCAGGCCGTTGCACGCAATCCAGCACATGTGGATGCGCGGAAATTGCTAGGAGCTCAGTATGTCGAAACACGACGATACCAGGAGGCAATCGCACTACTGCAACCCGTAGTGGAGAAACCCCCGTTTGACGAGGAGATGCATTTGCTTTTGATGGAAGCGCAACAAGGTTTGGGCAATTCGACGGGTGCATTTGCTTTGGCTAGTAAGGCGGCTGCACGGTTTCCCGAATCGGCACAGATATTAGCGTGGCTTGGATTCCAGCTTCAATTTGCAGGCCGATATGAAGATGCCAAGCTGCCACTACGTCGTGCGATTGTTTTGGATCCGGCCTTTCCTGTAGCGCTGCAGGTTCTTGGTGAGGTGTTTCTGAAGCAAGAAAACTACGCTGAGGCCGTTGTGTGGTTAGAGCAGGCTTACGCTCTTGTGCCTGGGGATACGGAGATTCTGCTGGCTTTGGGTCGTGCTCAGTCCGAGTCAGGGGACACTGCCCGCTCTTTGAAAACCCTTGAACTCGCGGCGCGCACTTCCCCGAAAGATGCCCGGATACGCTTTCAACTTTCCCGGCTGTACTTCAGGCTTGGCGACGAAGTTAGGGCGCGTGAGGAGGCGGAGTTATCTCAGCAATTGCGCGATGCACAACCTGCGGTTATGAGCCCACCTATTCTTTTAAGGCGAAGATAATCAATTGCTGCTTTCCGCAGTCAAGCAAGAAAAAACGGCCGGCTCCAGCAAAGGAGTCGGCCGTTCCTCAAACTAGCAATCTACCAGAGCAACTTCAACGCGAACTGCGTCTGCCGCGGCGCATTTGCCGTACCGGTTACGCGCCCGAACTGCGCATTCCCCACCGTCGTGTTGGGCGTACCGAACACAGGGTGGTTCAATGCGTTAAAGCTCTCGCCTCGTAACTCCAGCGCCACTCGCTCTTTAACAACGTTGAAGCGCTTGAACACCGACATATCAAGCGTTTCCACGAAGTCGCTCCGTAAGTTCGGATGCATACGTCCCACATTGCCAAAGGTGTACTGTGCCGGCAACTTGAACGCGGTAGTATCGAACCATTGGTTCAGTGTCGGGTTGTCCAGGTTTGCGTCCTTCCCAGTCGAATCCGGCCGTTGTCCGCCGCCAAACGAGAAGCTGGTATTTCCAGTCGTCGTCATTTGCAGCGGCTGCCCGCTGCTCAACGTTAACAGGCCATTTACTTGCCACTGGCCCAGAACCGCGTTCATGAATCCATTCCAACGCGTCCCAAATTTCTTACCCTTGCCAAACGGCAATTCGTACGTAGAGGTCATCACCAAGCGGTGTGGATAATGGTACGGCGAGATGGAGCGGTCGCACGCACGGCAATTGAAATTCCGGAATCCCGAGGAATCCCAGGCATTGTCGCCGCCATCGGAAATCAACTTGGACCAAGTGTAGGCCACCACTACAGTTCCGCTCTGCGAGAACCGCTTCTTGAAGGTCGCCTGCAGGCTGTGGAAGTTGGAGTTGCCCCACGAAGTGCCGGCAAATGAGACGCCCGGATACTGCGGATAAGGTGTCAGCAATTCTCCTCGCTGCACTGTTCGGTTCGACAACGGTCCCACGGGAATGATCCCGAAAAACGGATTCGGAACTGTTTCCAGCAGCCCTGCATCGGGCCGAATCTGTGCATCCGCTAATTGGTCCAACTGCCAGCCAAGCGGCAAATGCGTGCCCTTGTTGCCGGCATAAGCCAAGTCCAGTACCATTCCTTTACCCAGGTCCTGGCCGATTGAGAAATTCCACTGGGAGTTATACGGCGTCGTCATAGTGGACGGGATGGGTGATCCAACGCCTTGACCAATCGCTGCCCCAAGCCCATTAATTGATCCCTCTGGCTGCAAAACCCCGTTCGGGAATGGGTTCCGTAAGAGATCTGTAGGAGTAACGCCGTCGATGGTGGGAACCCACGGTGTCGAGGCCCGGAACGGCGCCGTCCCGTAGTTGTTTGCACCATAGGTAGCCATCGTGTAGAAGATCCCTCCGCCGGCCCGTATAACCGTACTAGGCCGCAGTTGGTAAGCAAGCCCGATGCGCGGCGCAACTTTACCAAACTCAATATCCTTCAGTGTCCGGCCCCGGCCGCCTTTATTCGCAAACGTCCAGCCGCCCCGAAGATTCAGTCCGGTCCGTTGGCTTAGCGGGTTCACCGCGCTCGGGTCAAACACGCCATACCGATCATGCCGCTCCGTCAACCCAGTCTCGAAGTCCCACCGCAGTCCCAGGTTCAGTGTCAGCTTTCGGTTCACCTTCCAATCGTCCTGCAAGTAGAAACCGAAGCTCTTGCTTTCCAGCGCTGGCCGGATGCCGTGCACTTCGCTGCCTCCCGATCCCGTTCCCAAAAGGAACGAAGCAAATCCAAATCCGCCATTCGCCGATACAACCCGCGGATCCGGTCCCTGTGTCATTGCGCGGTTGAACGAGAAGTTCAGGCTCCATGGCGCCTGCATGTGGTTGATCAGGTTTTCCCGCATCTCCGTACCCACCTTCAAGCTGTGGCTTCCCAACACCTTGGAGAGTGTTCCCACGAAAGTGTGCGATTGATTTGCCGACCGGAAGTTCCAGTGGTGTAGCAAACCCGGCATAGTCATTTCTTCCACGCCGAATTCTGGAAACACCAGCAAATCCGCCCCTACTTCGGTGCTGGCAGGCAAGCCCAGGGAGGTTGGCTTAAATCCCTTGAACCAACTTCCGCGATCCAGAATCGATCGCGCGAAGCCATAACGCAAGCTCACCAACGTCGTCGGATTTAACGTCCAACTGTAGTCTAACGCTACGTTCTGCATCCGCTCGTAGTTCGAGTAGCAGCCGCCGTCCGGGCAACCCGGCCCAGCCCACAACTCCGGCTGCGAATTCTCATTCTGGAATATCGAGTAGCGGAAGAAGATGCGCTGATTCTCATTGAAGTTGTGGTCAAACTTTGATGTCGCTCGATTCACGTCCGTTGGCGCTTTCCCTTGGAAGAAGAAGTTGTTCTGCCCTGTGTTAGCCTGGCCCGGCAGATTCGGCCGGGGTCCAAAGAACTTCAATACGTTCGCCGATACCGGATCAACACGGTTCGCGGGAATCCGGTTTCCTGGAAACACAGTACGGAGGAACTGGCCTGGCCGTGCCGGGTCTGGCGAAGTCGACATGGGATCGTAAATGTTCCTCAGTGCCCCCGCAGCCGTAAGTGTCTTTGAAAAGTCGCCGGCCATCTGCTCGTCTGAAGGAAGCGTAAAGAACCGAGTCGATGCTGAGCGCTGCCGCCGTCCCTCATATACCGCGAACCAGAACGTCTTGTTCCGGCCGTCATAGACTTTCGGAATCATTAGCGGCCCGCCCGAACTGGCACCAAATTCATTGCGCTGGAAGGTCGCCAACTTCTGGCCGCTTGCATTTGCGAACCAATTGTTGGCGTCCATCTTGCTGTTACGTACGAATTCAAACAGGCTTCCATGCAACGTGTTCGTCCCAGACTTCGTGGCGATCGTCAGCACGCCGCCGCCGCTTCGCCCGTACTCCGCGCTGTAAGAGTTTGTCTGAATCCGGAACTCCTCCACGCCTTCCACAGATGGCACCGCACTGTTGGCGTTCATGTTCGCCGTGTTCGAATTCATCGTCACGGGCACACCATCCATCAGGATTGCGTTCGACGAGTCGCGCCCGCCGTTCACGGTGAAGATGCCGATCGAATGGAACCCTTCATTCGCGCTGCCCGCCGCTGGCCGCTGGGGGAATACGCCGGCCGTCGCCCATGCCAATGAGTAGACATTCCGCCCGTTCAACGGCAAATCAATAATTCGTTTGTTCTCCACTACGCCGCTGAGCGTGGCTGTGGTGGTTTCCACCAGTTGAGCTCCGCTGGTAACCGTGACCGACTCCGAGATCGCTCCTACTTGCAGTAGGATATTCACGTCCGCCTTCTGCTGCGTCGCAATCGGAACCGCCTCCACTACGTAGGCGCGGAACCCTGTCTTCTCCGCTCGAACCTTGTAGCGTCCCGGCGGCAATGGCGTCACCAGATAAAATCCACTGTCGTTCGAACTCGAACGAAAATTCACGTTACGATCAATATCGGTGACGATGATGCTCGCCCCCGTGATTGCCGCTCCAGAAGGGTCTGATACAAGCCCCGAGATAGAACCTGCAACAGTCTGTGCCGCCAGATAGGGCGAGCAGAAAATCAGCGCGACCGGCAATGCCAGCCGCATTTTGCTCCATGCTAAGCTCATGAAAACTCCTTGACCAAACGTAATCGGGACGGACTATTGAGAAAGCATATCCGATCACAAATATGAATGCAACTGAAAATAAGCGCTCAAGCGCTTTCCGGCCTTGGAATGCGCCGTTGGATTATTAAGAAAGTATCATTTTTATGCCGTTTTTCCAGAATCGGTTCTGTTAGCGGCGTGGCGTGGATCGGCTGGGGAACGAGGTTAGGGATCGCGCGGAGGCGGGACTATCTTAGCAACTATGCGATGCAAAGCTGGCGGTTATGAGCCCACAAATTTTCTTGCGGCGAAGATAATTAATTGCCGTCCAACGATGCCTCGCAGGAAATGGAAGCCAAAGTAGCAGCATCCGCATCCCCGTTAGAGTACTTCTGCAGGGAAGAACTGAAAATCTGATTTTCTGGCTCAGCTTGGGCAAACAAGGTCATTGAAGAGCGGAATTTTGAATCGTCGGGGGAGCCCAGAATCTGGTTGATCGATCGATCTTCCACTGCGTTTATCAACCGGCAACATTCCAGCAGCCTGGGACCAAGCACTGGATGCTGAAGGTAGGCTTTCGCCTCTGCCAGACACGTAATCGCAAACTTCTGGGCCATGGCGCTGCTTCCCAATCCTGCGATTTGCGGAAAAATAAACCACATCCAATGGCTGCTTTTATGGCCGGTACGCAGCTCCGAAAGAACCTGCGTAAAGATAGGATTTTGCGCATCGACGAAGCGCTGCAGGTTGTAGGGATCTTGCTCTGACATTTAGAAAAGTAACTTGAAGCCCAGGGTGATTTGCCGCTGGCCGTGACCTTTTTCACCAGTAAGGGATCCAAACGCAGCATTCACAGGATTGGTGTTCGGTCCAGCAAACTGCACATGATTCAGCGCGTTAAAGTTTTCGAAGCGGAACTGCGCGTTGATTTTTTCTTTCAGGCGAACGTTCTTAAACAGCGAAATGTCAAAATTGTTAATCCCATCAGCCCGCACACCGTTGAACCGCGAATTCATTGTTTGGATATTATTTGCCAAAACCTGCGCCGAATTGCGATTGAAGCCGGCATCGGTATTGAACCAACGTTCTGCGCGGCGTTGGCTCACGGGGATTTGAATGTCGTTCAAGTTGCCGTTGAAGATGGCATTTCCAAACCCCAACGTTTCCCCCGTCTGGCCTTCAAACCAACCCTGCAATTGCCAACCGCCAAGGAACACTTCCCCAACGAAGGGGAGCGTATTCAGCCAACGACGGCCTTTGCCAACAGGGAATTCGTAAATCGAACTCAAAACAAATCGATGCGTGTAGTCAAGGTCGGAGATAACTTTTTCCAATGCTGAATCCGTTTCACTAAGGTAAGAAGTTGCCTCCATGAACTTTGAGTAAGTCCAACTCGCCTGGAAACTGAGCCCTTTGCTCATACGCTTTTCGGCACTCACTTGCAAGGAATGATAGTAAGAGTAACCCGCCGGGAAAGTACTTGTGATGCTGGTGAACTGTGGATATGGGCGTAGTAACTGGGAAACAGCTATGTTTTGATTTGCCAGGCCTGAGCCGTTGAATGCCGCAATCCCAAAGAAGGGATTGCCTACTTGGCGGCTCAGGAAGTCGATCACCGTCTGATCGCGACTGGGTGAAGTGGAAAGGTACTGTCGTGGGATGGCATTCAACTCACGGCTTACAGCCAGCTTCGCCGCACGATTCCCGACATACGCAGTGTCGATCACAACCCCGCCAGGTAACTGCCTTTGCACAGAAAAGGACCAGCGTTGGTTGTAGGGATTAACTGGCTTGCTGTTGAAGAAGCTAACCCCGCGGCCTAGGAAAGTGGCCAGCCCTCCAGAAGAACCAGGAGCCGCATCAACGCCATTGGGAAAGGGATTGCGCAGAGTTGCAATGAATGTCTGCCCATTGTCCAGAGTAGGAATCAAGTTCGTCGGCTGGTTGAAACCGCCCTGATTGACGTCCACCTTATCCACGCCGATGACGTCATAGAAAATACCGTACCCAGTGCGGATGACCGTCTTCCCATTCACCGAATAGGCAAGACCGATACGCGGAGCGAAGTTATTTTTGTCAGCGCCCCACAGTGCGCTGGGTTGGTTGCCAACCCCTGCAAACAGTAGCCCTCCAGTGGTTTTGAACGCCGAGGCCGCAACTTGAGGAATCGGATTGCGGGCATAGTTGGCAGCAGCCTGTTGTGAGACGGGATTGGCCGCAGCAAAATCGAAATCACGAATGCTTCGGTTGTACCGCTCGGTGGTTGGTTTTTCAAATTCGTAGCGCAAACCAAGGTTGATTGTCAGTTTGGAATTCACCCGCCAATCATCTTGCACAAAGAAACCCCAATAGCTGCTTTCCTGCGCCGATGAGGCGTTGTTGTTGATAGTGCCGCCGCTAGGAATGCCAAACATCATAGAGGCCAGGCCTTGCCCAATTGGTGCAGCGGCGGAGTTGTCTAAAGGGCCGCGTGTGTAAGTACCTGCGAACTGTAACTGTGGAGCGGCAAACCCATAGTTGAAAGCGGTCTCGCGCATCAAGCGGTACTCAACTCCGTACTTAGTGCTATGACGTCCGGAAATCTGCGTCAGCGTGGCGCCAGCGGTGCTATAGTTCGTCACCCCGTTCGTCCCGCCATTATTGCTGAGGGCAGTGTAAACCGATCCGTCCACTTGGACATTGGGGAAGGCAATTCCATTAGGACCCAGCCTATTTACGATGTTCGATACCAAGCTGGAAGGGAGTCCCAATGTTGTAAGGTCGAACCCCTGGCTTCCACGACTGTTGATGTTGTTCTCATAAGTAATGCCGTAGCGCACATTAAGCAACAGTCCCGGACTGAAGATATGAACGTCATCAGCCACGGCACCCCAGGCGGTGCGATCCAGTAAGTCGATGTTAGTAATGTTGCCCAGGGTATCAGTGCTGTTATCATGCTGCTGATTGAACCAGCGGAAAAAGAAACGATTCTTGGATGAGAAATTGTGATCCACGCGGCTTGTGTAAATGTAGTTTTCGCGATTGATCTTCTGCGTGTTAAAAAAGTTGTTGGTCTCTTCAACGTTCTGCCCGGGCTGATTTGGAGCGGGGAAGAAACTGGCAATTTTC